>QGUH01000362.1 GCA_003242355.1 Pseudomonadota bacterium | reverse complement strand
GGAAGTTGTAAAAGAGACGGGCATGGTTGGGAGGGGGAGCCGGTGGGAGGCGCGGGCCCTTCGGAGCCGACGCGGGCGACCGAGAGGCGTGGCGCGTTCGCGTTTCGGGAGCCCGAGTCGTGAACGGACGCTGCGGTGGGAGAGAGAGCGGCTCGACCGACGTCGTGCGTGCACCGAACCCGCCGTTCGAGGCAGGGTCGCAAGTCGCCTTCTCCGACCCGGCGAGACTCGAGGCTAGAGCGACAAACGGTCGGGAACGCGCCGAGATATGCGGAAAACTGCGTCGGACAGAGTGCCCGCGTGGGGAGGGGCCCCGCCGAATTCACTCAAATTCACTTCGGCGGGAAGAGGCGGCGCGTGCCGCCCCGACGAAACGAGGCTAGGACGCGGATCGGTCAAACCGATCGGCGTTCAGGGCCGCACTCGCAGTGTTGCCACCAGAAGGAAGACTGCGAGCGGTGCGGAGAGCAGCGCGAACAGCATCATGGACGTCGACTCGTGCCTTGCACGAATTGAGCACGGCGCCCGGGGTCTCGAAAAGCCCGAAAAAAGCGTCGAGCTTGCCGAGGCAGCCCGGGCGGTCCCTTTGGGTTCGGTGGAACGGCGCCCACGAGGGCGTGGGCGCGCGGACACACCCTCGACGGTGCGTACGTCCTACACCCGCGCGCGCACGTTCTCCCGCACCCAGGTCACGATGTCGTCGAGCGGCGTACCGGGCTGGAAGATGCGCCGCACGCCGAGGGCCATGAGGCGGGGGATGTCGTCGTCGGGAACGATGCCGCCCCCGAAGACGACGATGTCGTCGAGGCCGCGCCGCTCGAGCTCCGCGATCACGTCGGCGAAGAGCGTTTCGTGCGCGCCGCTCAGGATGGACAGGCCAATGGCGTCGACGTGCTCTTCCAGCGCCGCTTCGGCGATGCGCTCCGGCGTTTGATGGAGCCCCGTGTACACCACTTCGAACCCCGCATCGCGCAACGCGCGGGCGACGACCTTCGCGCCGCGGTCATGGCCGTCGAGACCGGGCTTGGCGATGAGAATGCGGATTTTCGGTGCGCTCGGTTGCACGGCGTCTCGCTAAGAAGGCGGAAACTCGGCGCGGGAGTCAAGCCGGATCCCCGGCGAGGCGCGCCGCGAAGCAACCGAGAGCAATCACTGCCGCAAGCTCGGTGCGCAACGTGAGCGGCCCGAGCGCGACGCGCTCGAACCCGGAGGCCACCGCGAGCTCGATCTCGGCGGGCGAGAGCCCTCCTTCGGGACCCACGAGCAACGCGGCGCTCGCCTCCACCGGATGGTCGGCGATGCGCGTGACGAGCGGCATTTCCGCGCGGGGATCGAGGCAGAGCTTGAGCATGCGCCGCTCGGCGTACGCCGTGAGCGCGCGCTCGAGCGGTTCGGGACCCGCGAGCGCGGGCAAGTCGCCGCGGCCCGATTGCCGCGCGGCCTCGATGGCGATGCCGCGCAGGCGCGTGCGGCGGCTCTCGTCGGGACGCGCGACGCTCCGCTCCGCCGCGACCATGGTGATGGATCGCGCGCCGAGCGCGGTTGCTGCGCGCACGACTTCTTCGAGCTTTTCGCCCTTGCCCACCGCTTGCAATAGCTCCGTGTTCAGCCGCCCGAGGCGCGTCGCCGGTCGCGGTGTTTCGAGCTCACAGACGACGCGCCGCCGTTCGACGGCGATCACGCGTGCGTCGGCCTCGAGCGCCGCCTCCGGATCGAACGCCACGAATGCGGCGCCCGCGCGCAGTCGGTGCACGTCTCCGACGTAGTGGGCCGCATCGGCCGCGAGCTCGCGCCGGCCGGGCTCGAGATGCGCGACGTACACGCGCAGCGGTCGCGCCACGCTCAGCTCCCCGGCAGCGGGCGCCCGTAGTCGTAGTGCACGCGCTCGGCGCGCACCTGAACGAGCGCGCTCCGCCGCTCCGCGACGGGTGGCGGAGGCGTCCCCGCCGGAAGCACGAGCGCCGTGAGAAAGCCGCCGTAGACGCAACCGGTATCGAGCCCGGTTGCGTCGCGATGCAGCTGAACGTCGCGACGAGCGTTGTGTCCGAAAACGATGTGCGGCGGGCCTTCGTAGAGGCTTCCCCACAGCGTCCCCTGTCGATCGCTGGGCCTGCCGTCTTCCTTGATCGATCGGATGTGCGTGACGAGCCAGGGATCCTGCTGCTCCCACGGGACGCCCGGGACCACGCCCGCGTGGACGACCCGCACGCCGTGCTCGTCGAGATCCACCTTGAGCGGCAAAGCTTCGAGCTGCGCCCAGTCCTCCTCGTCGAGCTGCTCGAGCAGCTGGGTGTGCGCCGGGCCGAGCCGGGGGCCGAGCTGTCCCGCGCGCCGGGCGAAGCGCGCCGCGAGCAGCCGCTCCTCGTGGTTCCCCTTGACGCACTGCGCGCCGAGCTCCCGAACCAACCGGAGCACGCCGCGGGTGT
Organism: Pseudomonadota bacterium; assembly: GCA_003242355.1. GTDB lineage: Bacteria > Myxococcota_A > Polyangia > Polyangiales > Polyangiaceae > PMG-095. The sequence continues at coordinate 2,689 of QGUH01000362.1, read as the reverse complement.
CCGGCCCGCGAGCCACCAAATCCCCGACGAAGACAATCCGATCGGAGTCGGTCGGCGCCACGGTGTCGAGCAGCTGGCTCAGCTCCCGCGCGCAGCCGTGAACATCGCCGATGATGATCGTCCTCACGCAGGGGAGACTAGTCCCTTGGCCCGGAAACGCATTCCCGATTCGCCCGGGGCCACCCCTCGGGATGGCCCCCGGGCGGCGCCCTAACGGTGGGCCGGAACCCGCGCGGCGCCGAGGGGGCCGGCTGTCCGGATCCGGTCGAAGCGGCTTGCAGTGAAGGTAGAACGCGGACTACTGTGCCCCGTGTTTCCGAGGAGGCCACCACACATGTCGTCCCGCGTTCGCCGCTCGATTCGTCTCGTTGCGCTTGCCGCTGCCTGCGCCGGCGCCACCGCCTGTAGTGCCGAAGAGGTGAAATACGAGCCGCGCCCGGCGTACTCCGGTGCGAAGGCGAGCCTGCCTCCGGTCCCGAACGTAGCGAAGCAGACGATCAAGAACGGCGACGTGTACACCGTGTGGGGCGCCAGCTACTCGCTGCGAAGCCGGGTGCATCGCAAGGACGTCGCGGGCAAGAAGCTCACCATCGGTGGCTACATCGTCAAGACGAACCTCCCGGACGCGCCGGAATGCGCCGTTCACCGCGGAGGCAAGGCCGATCCCGAAGGCTGCCGCCCGCCGATTCCCGCTTTCTGGATTGGCGACACCAAGGACGCCAGAATCGAAGACTCGATCAAGGTGATGGGCTGGGCGTCGAACTTCGCGCAGATCTACGACGCCATCAAAGAGTTCGACAAAGGCTCGCGCAAGAAGGACCAGGAGCCCGAGTACATCGACACGTTCTGGGGTGTGAAGGTCCCGAATCCGCTGCCCGCCGTGGGCGCCAAGGTCGAGGTCACCGGCACGTACGCGACGACGTTCACTCAGGCATCCACGGGCGCCGAGGCCGATCCGTTCATGGGCCTGCTCTCGTACCAGGAGATGAAGGTGATCGAGCCGGCCGAGGAGCTCGCCACCCTTCCGGGCGTCAAGCGCCGGCAGGTGAAGAAGTAACGGCGGCGCGCCGTTCTCCCTCGCCCGCTCGAGGGTTCCGACGCACGGCGTGAACGCGACCCCGAAATCGGGCTAGAACGCCGAGCAGCTCCCGCAGCGCGTGGACCTCGCGTGCGTGGCGGGCAGGGCTCGGATGGCACTCGCGCCGAATCTCTCGTTCGCTCGCCTTCTGCTGGTCGGGGCCGCAGTGCTCGGCGCGCTCGGCTGTCGTGCGCGCCCGCCGCGACCGATCGTCGACGACGTGCGCATCGAGGGGCTGCGCGAGGTCGACGAGGAACCGCTGCTCGAAGGCCTGTCGACGGCGGCGACCCCGCTCTTGTTCGGCTTCGTCCCGGGCGTGCTCGAATACTCGACGTACGACCCGAACGTGCTCGCGCGCGATCTGCAGCGCATCGAGCGCTACCTGCGCGCGCGCGGTTACTACGAGGCCAAGGTGTGGGCGGCGCGCGTGATCCGCGGAGCGCCGAATCACGTGCGCGTCGAGATCCAAGTCCAAGAGGGCGAGCCGGTGCGCGTCGCCCGCCTCGACCCGGGACTCGGCAAGCTGCCGCCCGACGTGATGCTCGCCGTCAACGAAGCGCGCCAGATGAACGAAGGCGCGATCTTCGACGAGGACGTCTACGAGGAAGATCGGGTCCGCATTCAACGCGTGCTCGAGGATCTCGGCTATGCGTTCGCGCAGGTGGAGCAACGAGCCCGCGTCGACATCGGCAAGCACGCGGCGTTCGTCGAATACGACATCTCGCTCGGCCCGCTCGCGCGCTACGGTCCCGTCACGTTTCGGGGTCTCGAGGAAATCCCGGAGGGCCCCGTTCGCGCGACGCTCGACATCGAGCCGGGCGAGGTCTACAGCCGCACCGATCTCCTCGAAGCCGAGCAGGCGCTCGTCAATCTCGGCATTTTCTCGACGGTCGAGGTGCGCCCCGATTTGTCGCGACCCGAGACGGGCGTCGTTCCCGTGACCGTCACCGTGCGCGAGAGCGCTCTGCGTGCCGTGCGTCTCGGCGGAGGCGCCCGCTTCGACGTGCTCCGCCTCTCCGCACACCTCGAGGCGGGTTGGGAGAATAAGAACTTCCTCGGCGGCATTCGACGCTTCAGCGTCGACGCCCGGCCCGGGCTCACGTTCTTCCCCACTCGCATCGATCGCCTGGAGCTGTGGACCGCCTACCTTCCCGAGTTTCGCACTCGCGTCGCGCTGCGCCAGCCTTCGTTCCTCGAGGCGCGCACGACGGGAATCCTGAGCGCGGAATACAACGTCTATCCGCTGCTCTACCCGCTACCGGAAGACGTGCGGCCGGAGGACGAGCGCATCATCGGCTACCACGAGATCCGCGCCTCCGCTGGGGTCGAGCGCACCTTCTTCGGCCACCGGCTGATCGTCGCTCCGAGCTACAACCTGCAAGCAAACTACCCCTTCACCTATCAGAGCGCGGAGCCCACGGGGCTCTCGTCGGTGCAGGTCTCCTTCCCGGAGCTCGTGACCGTGCTCGATCTGCGCGACGATCCGTTCGCGACGCGCCACGGGCTCTACCTTTCGAACTCGGTGCAAGTGGCGGGCTACGTGTTCGGCGGCACGGTTTCGGACGTCAGCGTGCGGCCGGAGGGTGGGGCGTACGGCGCCGGGGAATGGGG
>QGUH01000361.1 GCA_003242355.1 Pseudomonadota bacterium | reverse complement strand
CCGCCACCGCCACTTTCGTGCCGCTCTACACCATCGGGCTCTTCGGTGGTCCCATCGTGCACTTCGTCCACGGACGCGTCGGCATCGGCTTTCTCTCGTTCGGTGTTCGCGGTCTCGTCGCACCGATGTTCGCGCTTCCGGGTTTGGTGGGGCAGTGCACGATCACGTGGGGAGCCGGAAAGTGCGCGGCCGAGGGCGCGCAGTGGGGCATTCTCGGCGGGAGCCTCGCCGTCTCCCTGTTCGACAGTCTCGTCTTGGCGTGGGACAAGCCGAGCACGGAGAGCGCTGCCGCCCCCTCGTGGGTGCCGCTCGTGCAACCGCACGCCGACGGCGTGCTCGTCGGCACGGCAACGACCTGGTAGCGAGCGAGCGACGGCCGCCTTGCGCTCATCCCAATGTCCGCGCGCCGTCGTTGACCCGCGCGCCCCGAGCACCTCCGCATGCGGAGCGCCCTCTCGCCTCGGCGCGTCTCGGATGCCCGCACCGATTTCGTAACGGTCGTGCCCCTCTGCGCCCGGAGCGTGCCGAGCGACCTCGTCGGCCTCGGCGCGTACGAAACGCACCCAGCACATGGGGAGCACCACCCATCGAGCCCGCACATGCGAGCGCTCCGACCATCGGCCTTGGTGCGTCGGGAGCGCGCTGTGTTCAGTCGCGAATTTTCCGTCATCCACGCACGAACACGCACAAGGGATGACATTCATGTCGCTCCCCAGTGAGGCTCATCTAGACTTCACTCGTCGACCGCGCTCATGAGGACGAAGAACGCTCTCCCCCGGTGTGCCCGGAGCAGCATGCACTGGTTCCTCCTGTTCGCTGCTTCGATGGGGCTGGCTTGCTCCTCCGCAGAGAGTTTTGGTGGCCCGCAGGGCAGCGGTGGAAGCGGAGCTGACGTCGGTGGCCAAAACGGCGGCACGCCTTCCAACGCGGGCGGCTCGACACCTTCCGGTGGCTCGACTGCCTCCGGTGGCTCCGGTGGCTCGACTGCCTCCGGTGGCACGGTCGGGGCCGGCGGAGCCATCGGCTCCTCGACGAACGGCGGCACGGGCGGAGTCGGAACCGGTGGCAGCGCGGGTTCTGGCGGGTCCTCCGGCGGCACTCCGGGTCTCGGGGGCGCCTCGGGCAGTCCGTCCACGACCGGTGGCGCGGGCGGCCAGGCAGGCGCGCCCTCCGGCGGAACGGCCGGCGACGGCGCAGGAGGAAGCAGCGCCGGAGCAGGCGGCACGAACGGCGGTGGTTCGGGAGGCCCGAACGGCGGCATGGGCGGCGGCGGCGCGCCAACTGCCGGCGGTGCCGGCGGAACCAGTGGAACCAGCGGAGGCGGCGGCGAGTCGGGTGGCTCGAGCGGCGGTCCGATGGGCTTCGACCCCTGCCCCACCGCGGAGCCCTGCAAGATCCTGCCGCTCGGCGACTCGATCACCGACGGCTTCAACGTCCCGGGTGGCTATCGTATCGAGCTGTTCGCGAAGGCGGTCGCCGACGGCAAGAACATCACCTTCGTCGGCGGGTCGATGAACGGCCCGAACATGGTTGCGGGCATGCCCTTCCCGAAAGCGCACGAAGGGCACAGCGGGTGGACGATCGAGCAAATCGACAACATCGTGCCGAGCCCGGCGCTCAACCCCAAGCCGCACATCGTGCTTTTGCACATCGGGACGAACGACATGTATCGCAGTCCCAACGGCGCTCCGAACCGCCTCGCGGCGCTCATCGATCAAATCCTCGCCGAGCTGCCGGACGCGCTGCTCGTCGTCTCGAACATCATCCCGTTCCCCGGCAACAATGCGGTATCCACGTACAACGCCGCAATTCCCCCGCTGATCGAAGAGCGCGCGAAAGCGGGTAAGCACATCCTGTTCGTCGACCAGTTCCAGGGCTTCCCCACGAGCGAGCTCGCTGACGGCGTGCACCCCAACGAGGCCGGCTACAAGCGCATGGCGGGGGTCTGGTACGAGGCCATCGAGCCCTACTTGCACTGACTCGCTCGCTTCGCCTCGTCGGGACGGGCGACGAATCGGTCGCTCTCTCGGGCTCTGCGTGTCAGGAAAGGGTGGCCGGAGCAGAAGCCCCGACGCGAGCCGATGACGATCGAGCTATTGATCCAGGCCATCGTTCGTCAAACGACGATTCTGATTGGTCAACTGGCGACGGCGGGAGGCACGCGCGCTCCCTTGGCGCAGGTCGCGAACCAAGTGTTCCTCGACTTGGTTCGCGAGCTCGAGCGGCAGGGCGTCAGCCGAAAAGTGAGCGCGGACATGTTCGGGATGGGGCTTCGGACCTACCAGCGCAAAATCCAGCGCCTGACCGAGAGCACGACGGACAAGGGGCGCTCGCTGTGGGTGGCCGTCTTCGATTACGTCCAGAGCCGGGGCGTCGCGACGCGCGCGGAGGTGCTGCTCCACTTCTCGCGCGACGACGAGGCGCAGGTGCGCAGCGTGCTCTACGACCTGTGCGAGAGCGGGCTTTTGACCGTTTCGGGAACGGGACCGGCCCTCGAATACCGCCCGACGCCCGAAGAGCAGCTCGCCGAGATGCGCCGCACCCGCCGCACCGAGGGCCTGGACGAGCTGCTCTGGGCGCTCATCTACCGCGAGGGGCCGCTCACGCGACAAAAGCTCGTCGAACAGCACGCCGATCGCGCGATGCTCGAGGCCGCGCTCGAACGGCTGGTGGCCGCGGGGCGCGTGGAATATTCCGAAGCGGAGGACTGCTACCGCGCGAGCACGCTCTTCCTCCCCTTGGGATCGTCGTCCGGTTGGGAAGCTGCGGTGTTCGACCATTTCAAGGCCATGGTCAACACCATCACCGGCCGGCTCCGCGCGCTGCGTTCTCCCCATCTCGCCGATCGCATCGGCGGCAGCACCTATACGCTGGAAGTGTGGCCGGGCCACCCGCAGGAAGAGGAGGTGTACGGAACGCTCGCGCGGATGCGCGCCGCGCTCGGGGAGCTGCGGCGGCGCGTCGAGGCGTACAATGCCGCGCACTCCACGCCGCCCACGCACGATCGTGTGCTTCTCTACGTGGGGCAATGCGTGATCCCTCAGGAAGGTTCAGCTCCCGATGAGAAGCCGTGAGTCGAACACTGCCTGGGCGTGGCTCCTCGCGCTCGCGTGGGGAGTCCTCGGCCCGTCCTGCGACGGCGGCCCCGTCGACGAAGCCGGCAGCAGCGAAACGCATTTCCTCCGGGGCTGCGGACAGAGCTGTGCGCCGGGCTTCACGTGCAGCTGCGGGGTTTGTACTCGGGCGTGCGCGCACGCGGACGCGTGCACCGCGCTCGCTGCCGAAGCCGAGTGCGTCGCGGTCGAGCCGCGCGTGGCGAGCGGGCGCTGCAGCCCGTCCGAGACGGCGTCCTATTGCGAGGTCACCTGCCTCGTGGATGCCGACTGCGCTTCGTTGGGAGAGACGGTCCGTTGCGACGCGGGCTACTGTCGCCACACCGATTCGCCGCCCACGCTCGAGCCGTCGACGCCTCCGCCGTGCGAGCGCGCGGACATTGCGGCAAGCGAAGTCGTCATCCTCGGTGACGCGCTCATCGAGCTGAGCCCGTTCACCGAATACCTCGAGCAAACGGCGCGCGAGAACGGTGCGCTCGCCGAAGGAGAGCACTATCGCAGCTACGCGTCGTCCCTGATGTCGTTCTTGGCGGAAGGCGCCTTCGCCATCGCGTCGCAGTACACGACGAGCCGTGCGGAAGGCGCTGCGCGCGTGGTGATCATGAACGGCGGAGCCACCGACATGCTGCAGCACCCCTGCGCGGGCGCGCTCTCACCCGACTGCCCACAGGTGCGCGCGGCGGTGCGGGGCGCCGAAGCGCTCTTTTCCCGTATGGCCGCCGACGGCGTCGAGCACGTCGTGTACGTCTTCTATTCCGATCCCCGCAACGATGCGGCGTTGAAGGAAGGGCTCGACACCCTGCGCCCGCTCCTTCACAACGCGTGCGGCCGGAGCCCGGTGGCCTGTCACTGGATCGATTTGCACCCGGCGTTCGAAGGCCACGACGATTACCTCGGGCCCGACGGCATCGTCTGGAGCGACGCCGGAGCGCGCGCGAGCTCAACGCTCGTGTGGGAGCTGCTCGAGCTCCGCTGCATCCCCTGGTAGGGACGGACGCACGCCGCATTCCCACGCGTCCCTGCGGCACCACGAGGAAGCGCGCACGGACTTGCCCTGGTAACGACGGACGCACGGCTGATTCCGACGCGAGTCCGCAAGGCGGACGCCCGTGCGCGCATCCTCCGAGTCGGTCGTGACGATCGAGATTCCCGACGGCCGTATGCGCGAAACGCGCGCCCGTGCGCGCATCCCTCCGAGCGGTCCACGTCCCATTCCGAGACTGTCCGGGTCTCCCGCGTTTGGGCACCCACGCGGGGTTGCCTCGGGCTCGGGACGGCGACGAAGACAAGAACGTCGAGGAGGTGTGCCAGACTGTGCCAACACGCAGCCCCGATCCGCGCGCCAAACCCTCGATTTTCGGCTCGCAACGCCTGGCATGGGGCGTGCTGAGACGAGCGAGGCTCGACGCCTGCTCCAGCGCGGGCGCGACACGAGGGATAGTAGAGCGATGACGGTAGACGGACTCCCCAGAGGCATTCACCACCCGATCGCCCTGGCTGCGGTCGTCTGGGCGGTCATGGGTTGCGGCTCGACGAGCGGCGGCGATCTGCACGCGTCGCCGAGCGGGGGTGGCCCGGGGGTGGCCGCCAACGGCGATGGGACGAAACCCGACACGAGCTCGGGCGCCGGGACCGGCGCCACCGGCGGCGGAAGCGCATCGGGGAGCGGCGGCAGTGGCGGAGCCCTGATGGGCACGGGCGGCTCGGGGGCAGCGAGCGGCGGCTCGGGAGCGACGAGCAGCGGCGAGATTTGCTCGCTGCCCATCGTCGCAGGCCCCTGTGAGGCGGCGTTTCCGCGCTTCGCTTTCAGCACCGAGAAGGGCCAGTGCGTGCCCTTCGTCTACGGCGGGTGCGGGGGCAACGAGAACAACTTCGAATCGCTCGAAGACTGCGAAGCCGTGTGCGGAGGCGGTTCGGGCTCGGGCGGCGCGGGCGCCGCGCCGGGAACCGGCGGCTCGGGGGCGACGCCGGGGAGCGGTGGCTCGGGCGCCTCGAGCGGTGGCGGAG
>QGUH01000360.1 GCA_003242355.1 Pseudomonadota bacterium | reverse complement strand
ACCTACGAGTGCGTGACCGGCCAAGTGCCGTTTCGCGGAAACAACGGCCCGGCCACCTTGCTCTGCATTCTCACGCAGGAGCCCAAACCGGCGAGCGTGGTCGGCGCTGGGACGCGTCTACGAGGCGCTCGATCTGCACGAGCGCCGGAGTGTGGCGCTCAAGGTGCTTCACCCGGACGTGGCGCGCGATCCGGTTGCGGTCGAGCGGTTCAAGCGCGAGTTCCAGGTGAGCAGCGAGCTGCCGCACGAGCACATCGTGGAGGTGTACGACTTCGCGGCCACGGCGGACTCGACCTACGCGCTCGTGATGGAGTTTCTGTCGGGAGAGCCGTTGCGTGCGACGTTGAAGCGCGAGCGCATGATCTCGCCCGCGCGGCTCGTGCGAATGCTCAGTCAGATCGCGCTCGGGCTCGACGAGGCGCACGCGCGGCGGCTGGTGCATCGCGATCTCAAGCCCGACAACCTCTTTCTGTGTCAGACGCGAGACGGCGACATCCTCAAGATCCTCGACTTCGGCTCGGTCAAGGACACGGGCGACAACGCGCAGAAGCTGACCATGCTCGGTACGACCATCGGGTCGCCGTACTACATGGCGCCGGAGCAAGCCGAAGGCCTCGAGACGCTCGATCATCGGGCAGACGTCTGGGCGCTCGCTGCGATCACCTACGAGTGCGTGACCGGCCAAGTGCCGTTTCGCGGAAACAACGGCCCGGCCACCTTGCTCTGCATTCTCACGCAGGAGCCCAAACCGGCGAGCGTGGTCGGCGCTGGGCAGAAGTATCCCGTGCCGGCCAGTCTCGACGAGGCGCTCGGGCGTGCGTTCCGGAAGGCCCCGGCGCGTCGAACCACATCGGCGGGTGCCTTCGCCGACGACGTGGGGCACGCCTACGGGCTCACGGGAACCCACCGCGAGTGGGCGAGGATGCGCGAGCCCGAGCTCGCGGACCTCATCGATGCCGCGCTGCCGAGTGTCCTCGACGCGGCTCGGCAGCGGCCGCGGCGGATCAGTGATGCGTTCTTTGGCGAGTTCGGGGCGCTCGACAGCGGGCCGCCCCCCGCCGCACCGCCCGGCGCCACTCGGAGCACGCTGCCGACCGAGCGTCCTCCCTCGGAAGTGCTTCCTTCCGTATCGAGCGTGCCCGGGCTCGGGAGCGAATCGAGCCGGGGACGCACCCTGGTGGCCTTCGGGGCGGGAGTGTGCGCGCTGGTGGTCGTCGTCGTCGCGGCGCTCTGGATCTTTCGCTGAGCTCAGGCTGCCGCAGCGCCGGTAACGCACGCGGCGCCACTGCCCACGGATCCGGCCGAGCCGCGGCCGAGAGGCGGCGCCGCTGCGGCGTGCTATCTGTTCTCACGAGATGTACGCTCCGCTTTTCCTCGTTGGATTGGGTCTCGCGCTCGCGTGCAGCAAGGAACCGGCCCCGAGAGCCGAAGAACCGCGCGCGGCCGAGGCCGCTACGGTGCACGCGGCCACTCCTGCCAACGACGGCGAAGGCGCAGCCGTTCGTACCGCTACGGCGTCGGCCCCGCTGACGAACCGCGTGGCGGAGTCGAACTTCGAGCTTACCTTGAGCGCCCCGGGGACGTACGAGGTCGGAAAGCCCGGCAACGCCGAGATCGTCCTCGTCGCGAAGGACCCTTTCAAGGTCAACGACCAGTACCCCTACAAGTTCAAGGTAAAAGAGGCGCGCGGCCTCAAGCTCGAGGGGACGACGATCGGCAAAGACCGGGTGAAGTTGGAACCGAAGCGAGCCACGCTCACGGTTCCATTCGTACCCGAGCAATCCGGCAAGCAGACCTTGTCCGGTCAGTTCTCCTTCTCCGTGTGCACCGAAGAGAAGTGTCTGATAGAAAAGCGCGATCTGTCGCTGGTCATCGACGTCAAGTAGCGGGCGCGCGCCCGGCCCCGCGAAACGCCTCCGTTCGGGTCTCCGGCCGGGCCGAGCACGGCGAGGGGACGCAACCAGAGTAGGGGAGTAGGATCGCGAGTCATGAATATCGTGGAGGAGCTCCGAGACATCGCCTCGCGCGTCCAGCGGGAGTTCGAGCAAGGACGGCGACTGCTCTCGTTCCAGGAGTACCTCGAGCTATTTGCCAACGATCCCGTTCGCTACTCGCGCGATGCTGCACGGTATCTGCGGGACGCGTTCGAGCACTACGGGCGGACCACCGTGGAGCGCCCTTGGGGCGAGCTCACCCGTTATCGGTTGTTCGACCTGCCGTTCCTCGATCCGAGCGAGGCTCGACGCGAGGCACTGGTCGGGCAAGAGGCGGTTCAGGGAGAAATCTTCCGCGCGCTCAGCAACTTCGTGCGCGAAGGGCGCCCGAATCGCGTGATTCTGCTCCACGGCCCGAACGGATCCGCGAAGAGCACCGTCGCCGCCTGCATCATGCGCGCGCTCGAGCACTACTCGACGTTGGACGAGGGCGCGCTCTACCGCTTTCACTGGGTGTTCCCGAACGAGAAGACGCTCCGGGGGACCATCGGCTTCGGCGGAAAGAAGGGCCCGGCGCTCTCCCGCGAAGACTCGTACGCGCACTTGCCGGAGCAGGAGATCGACGCGCGACTGTTCATGGAGGTCCGCGATCATCCGCTCTTTCTGATCCCGCGCCAGGAGCGGAAGCAGCTCATCGAGCGTTTGTATCAGGAGGCGGGGGCGACCGAACCCCCGCCGACCTGGGTGCTCCGCGGTGAGCTGTCGCACAAGAGCCGTCAGGTCTACGAAGCCTTGCTCACGACGTATGGCGGCTCGCTCGAGCAGGTGCTGCGGCACGTCCAGGTCGAGCGCTACTTCATTTCGCGTCGCTATCGCGTGGGCGCGGTGACGCTCGGGCCCCAGCTCTCGGTGGATGCCGGGGAGCGCCAGGTGACCGCCGATCGCAGCCTTGGCGCGCTCCCCTCGGCGCTGCAGGCCGTCACGCTGTTCGAGGTGTTCGGTGAGCTCGTCGATGCCGCCGGTGGTTTGCTCGAGTTCTCGGACATCCTCAAGCGGCCGCTCGACGCTTTCAAGTACCTGCAGATCACCGCGGAAACCGGCGAGGTCGCGCTGCGCACGCAGACGTTGCACGTAAACTGCGTGATGCTGGCGAGCGGCAACGAGACACACCTCGCGGCGTTCCACGAGCATCCGGAGTTCGAGAGCTTCCGGGGCCGCCTGGAGCTGGTGCGGGCTCCGTACCTGCTCTCCTGGATCGACGAGCAGGCGATTTACGACGCGCAGATCGCGCCGCAGGTACGCTGTCACGTCGCTCCGCACGCGACGCAAGTCGCCGCGATGTTCGCCGTGCTCACGCGGATGCGGCGTCCGAGCCCGGATCGCTACGAGGGCCCGTTGCGAGAGCTCGTCAGCGAGCTGACCGCCGTAGAGAAGATGGATCTGTATGCGACGGGCACGCCGCCGCTCCGGCTCGACGACGAGTCACGCAAGCTCCTCAAGTCGGCGATCGCCGACCTTTATCACGAGAGCGACGCTTACCCCATCTACGAAGGAAGCGTCGGTGCGAGCCCGCGCGAAATGCGATCCGTGTTGCTCGATGCAGCGCAGAACCCGCGGTTCTCGTGCTTGTCTCCGCTCGCCGTTCTCGAAGAGCTCGACATCCTCTGCCAGCGCCCCCAGGACTACGCGTTCTTGCAGGAGGACAAGCTTCCGGGCGGTTACCACGACCACGTGCTCTTCCGACGCACGATCCGCGAGCGGCTGCTCGACGCGTTCGAGGACGAGTTCCGGATCGCGAGTGGATTGGTGGACGAGATGCGCTACCGCGAGCTGTTCGAGCGCTACGTCACCCACGTGAGCTTCTGGGTGAAGGGCGAGAAGATCCGGAACAACGTGACGGGTCAGTACGAGGATCCCGACGAGCGCATGATGCGCGAGGTCGAACAGCTCCTGGGGAGCTCGGAGGCTCCGGCCGATTTCCGGCACGCCTTGATCGGGACGATTGCCGCCTGGGCCATCGATCACCCGGGAGAGCCGATCGACAACGGCCGCGTGTTCGCGGAGTACCTGCGACGGTTGCGCGAAGCCGCGTTCGCGGAGCGCCGCTCGCACGTCGCGCGCCTTTGCCGAGACGTCGTCATCCTCCTGCGCGAAGAGGGGGCCGGCCTCGACGCGGGTCGAAGAGCGGCGGCCCAACGCGCGCTGGGTGAGCTCAAGACCCGTTTCGGCTACGAGGACAGCTCGGCGGTGGACGCCGCGGCAGCGCTGATCCGCGAGCGTTTCCACTCGATGCTGCCGTGATCGACTCTGGCGCCGCCCCGCCTTCGCGCGCGACGGTGGGCACTGCCTCGCTGCTCGCCCTCGGCGTGAATGGCATCGTGGGAGTGGGCATTTTTTTCACGCCCGGAGTCCTGGCCAGGCTCGTGCCTGGGTCGGCCGGCGCGCTGATCTATCTCGCCACGGCGCTCCTGCTCGTTCCGGTCGCTTGGACGGTGGCGGTGCTGGGGCGAGCGTTGCCGTTCGACGGAGGGCCAGCGGTGTGGGCGCGCGCCGCTTTCGGGGAGACGACGGGCGCGCTCGTCGGGTGGGTGGCGGTCGTTTCGGCGTTGCTCAGCGCGGCGGCCGTGTTTGCCGGGCTCGCCCAACATCTGACGGCGGGCAGCGATTTTCCGTCGGCCGCTCCCCTGACGGCGTGGGCCACGCTCGGCGCCCTCGCGACGATCGCGGCGTTCGGGCTCTCTCCGAGTGCCTGGACGTGGAACGCGCTCACCATCGCGAAGCTCGTGCCGCTCACGCTCCTCTTGGCGATGGCGGTGGCGAAGGACTCGCCGCCGAGCCCCGTGTCGCCAGCGAGGCCGCCGGACTTCGGTCGTGCCCTCTTGGTGGCGTTGTTCCCGTTGCAAGGTTTCGAAGTGGTGCCGGTTCTGGCGGGGAGCGCGCGACGCGGGCGCGTCGCGCTTCCCGTCGCGACCGTGGGAGCGTTGATTGCCGCGGCCGTGCTGTATGCGTCGCTGCAGCTCGTTTGTGCGCGTGCGCTGCCGAACCTCGAGCACGAGCAATCGCCGCTCGTCGCCGCGGCGGGCGCGCTCTCGGGCCCGGGCTTTCGAGGGCTCGTCGAGCTCGGCACGACGGTTTCGGCCCTCGGCATCGCTTTCGGAATGGTCGTGATGACGCCGCGCTACCTCGCGGCCCTCGG
>QGUH01000359.1 GCA_003242355.1 Pseudomonadota bacterium | reverse complement strand
GCGCCGAGGCGCCGATCTACTTGCTCGAGCAGCCGGCGGGGTCCGTGCCGTTCGCGGGCGCCGCCATGCACCGCGAGTACCGCCGCCATTGGACGCCGGTGCACCTCGACTTCGCCGTCGAAGACCTCGAAGCGGCCGTGCAGCGCGCCGAGGCCGCGGGGGCCAAACGCGAAGGCGCCGTCAGCGAGCAGGCCTGGGGGCGCATCGCCTACTGCTCCGACCCGTTCGGCAACGGGTTCTGCCTCCTCGAGTTCAACGAGCGCGGCTACGACGCGATCGCGACGGGCTGAGCGCGTCGACCACGCCGACTCGCGTCCCTCGGGCGGCTCGCCGACTCACCGCTACATGCCCATTCGTGAGGGGCAGCGGCCGGCTTGCTGCTTCACGCCCACCAACTCGATTCTCGCCGGGCGGCCGAACCGTGCTCTGAACCTGCTCGCGTCGCCCCTCACGGGCTCCGGGTCGGTTTGGTGAAACTTGTGGCGAGCCCCCGGGGATGAGCTACTGATCTGAGCCGTGTTCGGCCACTCGTCCAGTGAGATCGGCAACGTTCACGCCGTGACCCGGGTCTCGGTGAGCACGGTGCCGTCGAGCGCCCCAACGATCGACCCCTCGCGCAACGGGGGGCCGTCGCGCAACGAAGGGCCGTTCGGCAAGCGGCACCTCGGCAAGCGGAAGCTGGTCAGCCAACTGCCGCTCGACAAGCGGCTGCTCGATAAGTGGCACCTCGGCAAGCGGGAGCTGCTCAGCCAACTGCCGCTCAGCCAGTGGCACTTCGGCAAGCGGGAGCTGCTCAGCCAACTGCCTCTCAGCCAGTGGCACTTCGGCAAGCGGGAGCTGCTCAGCCAACTGCCGCTCAGCCAGTGGCACCTCGGCAAGCGGCTGCTCAGCGAGGGGACACTCAGCACGCGGCACCTCGGCAGCTGGGAGCTCGGCGAGCGGGAGCCGCGCGGCGCGACGGAGTGCGCATGACCGAACCTTCGGGAGCACGAACCGCCACCACCGACGCCCCTCCGCAAGAGCCCTTGCCCGGCGCGGCTCCGCCCGCCGCGGCGCAAGCCAACGCTCCGGCCTCGGGAGCAAAGTCGAATGGCTCTCCGCGCGGCGACGACGAAGAGGTGGACGAGAGCGCGATGACGCTGTGGGAGCACCTCGCGGAGCTCCGCACGCGCATCATCCGCATGGGCCTGGCGTTCCTCGTAGGGGCCATCGTCGCGTGGATGTTCCGCAAGGAAGTGCTCACCTGGCTCACGGACCCCTTCGTGGAGGCGTGGAAGCAGCTCAACATCGACGGCAAGCCGCCGTCGCTCGGCTTTCTCTCGCCCGCCGACTTGTTCCTGTCGTACGTGCGCCTCGCGGCGCTGAGCGGCCTCGTCTTCGCGCTGCCCATCATCCTCTATCAGATCTGGGCGTTCGTCGCGCCGGGCCTCTACTCCCGCGAGAAGCGGTTCGCCGCGCCGTTCGTCATCAGCTCCTGTGTCCTCTTCGCGGGCGGCGCGCTGTTCGGCAGGCAGTTCGCGTTTCCGGCGGCCTTCCTCTATCTGTTGGGCTTCCAGGGCCAGGTGGGCGAGCTCGACGTGCAGGCGATGCTCACGATCCCCGAGTACCTCTCGTTCGTGATGCACTTACTGCTCGCGTTCGGGTTCATCGCGGAGCTGCCGGTGCTCGTCTTCTTCTTGTCGATTGCCGGCATCGTCACGCACAAGCACCTCATCAAGTTCTTCCGCTACTTCATCGTGGTCGCGTTCGTCATCGCCGCGATCGTGACGCCGCCCGACCCGCTGAGTCAGCTCCTCCTCGCCGTCCCCCTCTGCCTCCTCTACGGCCTCTCCATCGGCATCGCCTTCATCTTCTCGCGCCGTCGCGAGGCGTAGTCCGCGCGCGGCGTTGCTCCGCGCGTCGGTGAGCGTGGCGGTCCATCCTCCGGCTCTGCAAATCCGAGCCTTCGGGCAGGGTCTGATTCGGCTGGCCAACCCGTTGACGACGGATCCAAGGAGATGGGAGCCGCTGCGCGGTTTTGCGGACAGACGACCGCTCGCCCCGCTCCGGGACCGCGGATGCGCACGCGAACGAGAAGACGTCCTCGGTCTTGCAGACAGACGACCGCTCGCCCCGCTCCGGGACCGCGGATGCGCACGCGAACGAGGAGACGTCCTCGGTCTTGCAGACAGACGATCGCTCGCCCCGTTCCGGGACCGCGGATGCGCACGCGAACGAGAAGACGTCTTCGGTCTTGCAGACAGACGATCGCTCGCCCCGTTCCGGGACCGCGGATGCGCACGCGAACGAGAAGACGTCTTCGGTCTTGCAGACAGACGATCGCTCCCCCGCTCCGGGGGGCGCGGCTCTGGCGAACGCCCCATGGCACCGTGGCCGTGGGGAGAAATCATAGAAATATCGAAGCAATTTCCAATATTTACAAAAAGAACTCTCCCGCTGTCGATTCGCGCGGGGTCGCACCGTCGAGGGGGTGTAATGGCCGGCAGCTGCCGGCGTCCTCTCTCACGTTTCCCCTCATGACCAGGAGACGACCATGCGACTGATGATGATGCACAAGAACGACCCGCAAACCGAGGCCGGGTTGCCGCCGCCGAAGGAGATCGTCGAGCGGATGGGTGCGTTCGTCGGCGGGTACGCTCGGAGCGGCCAGCTCCTCGACGGCGCGGGCCTCCGCGGGAGCAAGACGCGCGTCCGCCTCGTGTTCCGGGGCGGCAAGTGCACCACCAAACGCGGCCCCTACCGCGGCGAGAACGAGCTGCCCGCCGCGATGCTGCTCCTCAAGGTGCGAACGTTCGAGGAAGCCATCGGCTGGGCAGAGCGCTACGGCAAGATCCTCGGCGACGGAGAGCTCGAGCTCGGCAAAATCACCGAGCCCTGGGACCTCGGCCTGATGCCGCCGCCCGAGAACCCGCCCCTGCAGCTCCTCCTCATCGAGAAGGCCGACGCCGCCACCGAAGGCGGTGGCCGTAGCCCGCAGCAAAAGGCCGCGCTCGCTCGCCTCCGCACCGAGATGACCAAGGCGGGCGTCCTCCTCCGCACCCACCAACTCGGGCCGAGCTCACACGGCAAGCGCCTCGTCTTCACCAACAACGCCCTACGCGTGATCGACGGCCCCTTCGTCGAGTCCAAGGAGCTCCTCGGCGGCTTCGTCGTCCTCGAGCTCTCCGGAATCGACGAAGCCATCGAGCTCGCCAAGCCCTACGCCGAAATCCTCGGCGGCACGCTCGAGGTGGACATTCGACCGCTCGCCGTCGAGGAAGACGTGGCGGCGTAGACTGCAGCCAGAGAGGGAAACCCGGCTCCTGCTGTGAGGCTCGCGGCGAGGCAAGCGGCAGGCAGGGGGGCGCCCTTGCTCCCGCTACGAAGCTCGCCGTGCGAGGGAGAGAAGGCGCTCGCTCACCTACGTGACTCGCGATGCGACGCGAGCAGACGAGCCCTTCGCTCGCACACGTTACTCACCACGCGACGCGAGCAGACGAGCTGCTCGCGTCGTGCTCCTCGTCAGAGCTCCGTGAGGCGGCACGCTTGCTTCACGCCGTCGGGCGGAGCGCTCCCGAGTCTTTCCCGGAGCGCGAGTCCGTCTTCACACCACTCCCCTTGCGAAGTGTAGCCGTTGCTGCAACAGGGCTCGTGTTCGTTACCGCACGGATCCAAGTAGATCATCGGACTCCACGCGTCTTCGAGCGCATAGGCTTCGTCGTAGCTGGGTGGATACTCGGCCACCGGACTGTTGAAACGACGCCTCCCGCTCCCACCTCTCGCGTTCGCCCCCGTCCCGTTCCTCCTCTCCGACGGCTACCCGTCGCGTTCTCGCCCCGCCGGTTCCCACTCGTCGCGTTCCCGTCTCTCCGGTTCCCACTCGTCGCGTTCCCGTCTCTCCGGTTCCCACTCGTCGCGTTCCCGTCTCTCCGGTTCCCACTCGTCGCGTTCCCGTCTCTCCAGTTCCCGCTTTTCGCGTTCCCTCGATTAGCGGCGGAACACGAGACCTGCACCGAGCGTTTGAGGAATGAAAGCATCACGGGCACCTGCTGAATGCGGCGCCGCACACGCAATTTTCATGCCCACTTCGCTCGCTGCGTGAAGCTCGAAAACCTCGTGGGGCGCCGGATCTCCCGCGCATGCACCGGGAACTGCAACACGCGAGACTCGTTTGCACCTGCAACACTGCAACACTCCCGAATGCTCTCGAGTAAGGTACGCACCATGAAACGCGTGCTCATCTTCGGCGCCACGTCCGCGATCGCGGCGGAAGCCGCGCGGCTCTATGCCGAGCGCGGCGATCGGCTCCACCTGGTTGGTCGTAACCCGGAGAAACTCGCGGCCGTCGCGGAACGCTGCGCTGCGACCACCGTCACGACGACGGTCGCCGATCTCGCCGATCTCGACCGCAACGACGAGCGCGTGCGCGCGGCGATCGAGGCGCTCGGCCGCGTGGACGTCGCGCTCATCGCGCACGGCGACCTCGGCGATCAGCTCGCGACCGAGCGCTCCTTCGCCGAAGCCGAGCGTGTGCTGCGCGTGAACTTCCTGAGCCCGGTGTCGCTGCTCATCCCGCTCGCCAATCACCTCGAAGCCGCGCGCAGCGGCCGCATCGGCGTCATCACCTCCGTCGCGGGCGACCGCGGCCGCCCCCGCAACTACACCTACGGCGCCGCCAAAGGCGCACTCTCCACCTATCTCGAAGGCCTCCGCACCCGCCTCTATCCCGCCGGCGTATCCGTCACCACCCTCAAGCTCGGCCCCGTCGACACGCCCATGACCCGCACCCACAAGAAGAACCCGCTCTTCGGCAAACCCGCCCCCGTCGCGCAAAGCCTCCTCGCCGCAGTCGATCGCGGCGTTCCCGTCGCCTACATCCCCTGGTTCTGGGCCGGCATCATGCCCCTCGTGAAGCACACCCCCGAGCCCCTCTTCCAGCGCTTGCCCTTTCTCTCGGGCCGCTGATCGCCATTTTCGATCGCGACGTTCCCGTCCCCTACATCCCCTGGTTCTGGGCCGGCATCATGCCCCTCGTAAAGCCCTCCCCGAGCCCCTCTTCCAGCGCTTGCCCTTTCTCTCGGGCCGCTGATCGCCATTTTCGATCGCGACGTTCCCGTCCCCTACATCCCCTGGTTCTGGGCCGGCATCATGCCCCTCGTAAAGCCCTCCC
>QGUH01000358.1 GCA_003242355.1 Pseudomonadota bacterium | reverse complement strand
GTGTGCCGACGAGCGCGACGAGACCGACCGTCCCGGCGCGACCAGCGCGTGGGTCGTCAGTCGGTTCACGGCGGGGCACGCGCGCGCCGGGACGGTCGGTCTCGTCGCGCTCGTCGGCACACAGCTCGGGCAAACGTTGTTCTCCGGGGAGCTCTCGCGACCCGTGCTCGCGACGAGCATCGCGTCGGCGCTCGCGCTCACCGCCGTCGTGCAGACGCCGGGGCTCAGTCACGCGTTCGGTTGCCGCCCGCTCGGGCCCGTCGGATGGGCGACGGCCATCGGCGCGTCCGCGGGCGCCACGGCGCTTGCCCGCTACGTGCCGGGCGTCGTCGAAGACCTGGCGCGCCGGTTCGACCTGAATCGTCCCGTGTTCGTCGAAGATCCCGAGGCGCTGACCGCGCTGCCGATTCCGGACGAGGCCGGAGCTCCGCGCATTTCGCTCCGGCCTTGACGGCCGTGCGTCGGGTTCCCACGCTTTTTCGCGTGAAGCTCGGCGAGCTCGTGGCCGTTTCGCGCGACGTCGCTCGCGTGAGCGCACGTACGGCCAAGATCGAACGGCTCGCCGAGCTGCTCACCCGCCTGGGCCCCGACGAGATCCCGATTGCCGTGTCGTATCTAGCGGGCGAGCTCGGCCAGGGCAGAATCGGCGTCGGCTGGGCCACGCTCGCGCCATTTCGCGACCTCGAGCCCGCGCGCGAGCCGACGCTCACGCTCCTCGACACCGACGCGGCGTTCGGCGCCATCGCCGCGCAGAGCGGCAAAGGGCGAAGTCGCGAGCGCGAGCGGTTGCTGGGCGAGCTCTTCACGCGCGCCACGACGGAGGAGCGTGATTTTCTCGTGCGGCTCGTCATCGGCGAGCTCCGCCAGGGCGCGCTCGAAGGCGTGCTCCAGGAGGCCATTGCGCGGGCGGCTCGCGTTCCGCCCACGCTCGTGCGGCGCGCGCTCTTGTTCGCGGGCGATCTCCGTGCCGTCGCGCGCGCCGCGCTGCTCGAGGGTGAGCCCGGTTTGCGGCGCTTCTCCGTCGAGCTGTTCCGCCCCCTGAGCCCCATGCTCGCTCAGCCCGCCGACGGGCTCACCGAAGCGCTCTTGCGCATCGAATCGGCTGCGCTCGAATACAAGCTCGATGGCGCGCGTATCCAGGTTCATCGCGCCGGCGAGGACGTCCGCGCCTTTTCTCGGAGCGGGCACGACGTGACGGCGTTCGTTCCGGAGCTCGCTGCGTTCACGCGCTCGCTACCCGCGAAGGAGATCTTGCTCGACGGCGAGGCGCTCGTGCTCCGCCCCGATGGGCGTCCCGAGCCCTTTCAGACCACGATGCGCCGCTTCGGCAAGCGGCGCGACATCGAGGCGCTCGTCCGCGAGCTTCCACTCTCGTCGTTCTTCTTCGACTGCCTCTACGTCGACGGTCAGCCGCTCGTCGACGCCCCGAACGCGGAGCGCCATCGCGCGCTCGTCGAACGCGTCCCGGAATCCGCGCGTGTGCCGCGCATCGTCGTGACCGATCCCGCCGAGGCCGATCGCTTCCTCGAGCGGGCGCTCGCCGCGGGGCACGAAGGCCTGCTCGCCAAAAATCCCAGTTCCCCGTACGAAGCGGGGCGTCGCGCCGCTCAGTGGCTCAAGATCAAGGTCCCCCACACGCTCGACCTCGTCGTGCTCGCCGTCGAGTGGGGCAGCGGCCGGCGCACGGGGTACCTCAGCAACATCCACCTCGGCGCGCGCGATCCCGAGAGCGGGGGCTTTGCCATGCTCGGCAAGACCTTCAAGGGCATGACCGACGCCATGCTCGCCTGGCAAACGGAGCAGTTCCAAAAGCTCGCGCTGCGGACCGAAGGGCACGTGGTGCATCTCCGCCCCGAAATGGTCGTGGAAGTCGCTTTCGACGGAGTTCAGGAGAGCCCGCATTACGCTTCCGGTCTCGCCTTACGCTTCGCTCGCGTCCTCCGCTATCGCCCGGACAAAACACCCGATCAGGCCGACACGCTCGATACGGTGCGCGGGATCCATCGCGCCGCGAACGCACGCGACGATTCCGGCTCCTCTCTCCGCTGACGCACGTGCCGAGGGGCCGTTTTCAGGCACGTGGCTTGCAGTGCTCTGCGCCGGCCTCGAATGCTCCCGCGACGCGTGCGCAAGGCGCTTGCCGAGCCGTTCTGGATCGTGCTGCTCGGCGTCCTCGTCATCGGTGCGGTCGCCGGGCACTTGGCGGCTGGAGTCGAGGTGGACGAAGGGTGGGAAATTTGGGGTCACGCCTGGAGAGCGGACGCCGAAGAGGCGCGTGGGGCGCTGATGGCCATTTTCAGCGTCCAAATCACGGTTCTCACGATCGTGCTCTCGCTGAACGCGCCGACGTTGCAGTCGGCCGCGAACCAGTACTCCCCGCGCCTCGTACCCTTCTACTTGAAGAACGCGCCGCTTCGTCGAGGGATCCCGCTGTTCGTGCTGTCCGGCGCGTACATCGTGGCCGCGGTGCAAACGCTCGGGAGGCTCGTCGAAGACGTGGAGCGGCCGCGACCGGTGATCTCGGGCGCCTTCTTCCTGCTCCTCGTCGCTCTCACCCTGCTGACGATCGACGTCGTCCGGACCCTCCGATACCTGCACGTCGAACGGGTTTTGGGGCTCGTCCGAGAGGCGACGCTCGCGTCGGTGGAGCGCGTGCGCAAGCAGTTCGCTCCATTTCCGGGCGACGCCTCGGCGAGGCTGTTGCTCACCCCTCGGGCGACGCCGCTGCTCGCGACCAAGGCGGGCTATCTCGTGGAAATCGACGTCGGCCGGCTAGCGCGTCTCGCGCGCCGAAGTGGCGTGAGGGTGCGCATCTGCCGAACGATCGGCGAATACGTCGATCGAGGCGAGCTCATCGGCTGGGCCGCGAGCGACACCGGAGACCTCATCGACCTCCGCAGCTTCGCGCGGACGCTCGCCGTGGCCCCGAACCGCGAGCTCGATTTCGATCCCGTCTACGGGATTCGGATTCTCGCGGACGTCGCCACTCGAGCGCTGTCCACCTCCGGGAGCGATCCGTACACGGCCAGGCAGGCCCTCCAGCAGATGCGCACCGTGCTCCGTTATCTCGCGACGTTGCCGCTCGGGGACTACAACGTGTTGGATCCCGACGGCACTGTGCGCGTTTCCGTGATGGCGACGGAGCTCCGTGAGTTCATCTCCGTGGCGGTCGACTCGCCGCTCCGTTCGGGAGCTTCCGATCCCGAGCTGCTCCGCGCCGTGCTCGAGATTGCCCTCGAGGTCGGGCTGGTTGCGCAGAGCGTGCACGGGGCGAAGGGTCGAGCGGCGACGGAAGCGTTGATCGCGCGCGTTCTGGAAGACGCGACCGTGTACGGTCATTTGGATCGCGGTCGCCTGTCGTGGCTCGTCGCCGAAGCCGAGCTCGTGCGTGCCTCGCTCGAGCACGACGTTCCGCGCTCGCAACGACACGTGCGCTCGATTTGGGCGCTGACCGCGTCCGAGCGCGGTGACATCGGATGACGGTGCCGAGCGACGCGGCGGGCGCCTCCGTTCCGTCGGGAGGCGCCCGTCGCACGCCGCGGGTCGTCAGAACCGAATGAGGACCTTGACGACGTTTTCCAGCTTCTTGTCCATGATCTCGAAGGCGCGCTCCATTTCGTCGAAGTGAAAGGTGTGCGTCGTCAACGAGGTGGGGTCGAGGCGCTTCGCTTTCAGAATGCGCAAGAGCTGCTCCAGGCGCAGCCGCCCTCCTGGGCATAGCCCCGTCGCGATGGTTTTTTCCGCCATGCCGACGCCCCACTCGACCCGCGGGATGCGCACGTATTCACCGCTTCCGTGATAGCCGATGTTCGAGATCGTGCCGCCCGGCTTCGTGATCTTGACGGCGACTTGGAACGTCGCGTCGGTTCCGAGCGCCTCGATCGCAGTGTCGACGCCCTGCCCGTCGGTCAGCTCGAGCACGCGTTGGACGACATCGACCTTCGAAAAGTCGACGATCTCGTCCGCTCCGTAGCGCCGCGCGAGCTCCTGCCGGCGGGGCACCGATTCGATCCCGATGACGAGACCCGCTCCGCGGAGGCGCGCACCCGCGGTTGCCATGAGGCCGACGGGCCCCTGCGCAATCACGGCCACGGTGCCCCCGATCGGCACGTTTCCGTGCTCGACGCCCATGAAGCCGGTCGACAACATGTCCGCGCAGTACACCGCCGCGTCATCCGAAACTCCATCGGGGATCTTGGCCATGTTCGCGTCCGCGTCGTTCACGTGGAAGAACTCGGCGAAGACGCCGTCCTTCTTGTTGGCGAACTTCCAACCTCCGAGCGGCCCTCCCGACTGCGACGGATGTCCGGCCTGTGCCGCGGGGGCGCCCCAGTCCGGAGTGATGGCGCCGACGAGAACGCGATCTCCCGGGCGGAACGTCCGCACCTCGCTGCCCACCTCGGAGACGATGCCGACCGCTTCGTGCCCGAGCGTCAAGTTTTCGCGCGGGCCGACGCCTCCTGCGACCGTGTGCGAATCCGAGGTGCAGATCAGCGCTCGCGTCGTCCGCACGATCGCATCGTTCGGTCCCGGGTGCGGCACGGGCTTCTCCATGAACCCGACCTTGCCGATGGCCTTCATCACGAATGCTTTCATGGCTTCCTCCTTCTTTCACCCCGCGTCTCTTTCACCGCGCCTCTCCGACGATTGCGGCTCGTCCGGGAACGGCGCTCCGCTCTGCGGAAAGCTCGCGACGGCCGCTCTTCACACCGCCGGAGCGGCGCGAAGCTCGAGCCTTCCGCGATCCGCTTCGCGCCGAAATGCCATGCAGGAGGCGTTCCTCCTTCCGCCATAGCGGGCAAGGATCGTCGGCTGGCGATCGAACGCGGACGACTCGGCGGCGGACGCGAACAGAGGAACGGAAGATGGCTGGGCGAAGCTTGGGCGCGGGATCCTCGGGCTGGTTCGAGGCAGCGCGTGCGAGCGTTCGAAGCGCCAATCAGGAGGCGCTCGGGCTTGCGCCGTCCGAAGCGGAAAGGGCCGTTTGCTCGCCCGGCGGATTCGAAGCGGCGCACGCGAGCGTCGTCTTCGGAACCAGTCAGGAGGCGCGCGGGCTCGGTCCGTTCGAAGCGGAAGCGGCCGTTTGGTTGCTCGGCGGATTCGAAGCGGCGCACGCGAGCGTCGTCTTCGGAACCAGTCAGGAGGCGCGCGGGCT
>QGUH01000357.1 GCA_003242355.1 Pseudomonadota bacterium | reverse complement strand
GAACCGCGCGGGGGCGGGCCACGCCGAGCGCCGGGGACGCCCCGGGCCCGGCCCCGGCGGGCAGCGCGAGAGCGAGCTCCACTTCGAACGGCGGCGCGCCGAGCCGCTCGAGCAATGCCGCGAACGCCGCATCGAGCTCGGGCGCAATCGCCGCCGGCACCTGCGTCCCGACGAGCCGCACGCGCGCGTGCGCCGCGCGCCGCGCAACGGCCTCGGCGCCGCGCTCGATGCCCGCGGCGATGGCGGGCACCCCGTAGACCACCGCGTGCTCGCCGAGCACGATCACCTTTCCGAACGAACGCGCCACCCGGCTCCTCCTCCCGTCACGTCTGCCGCGCAGTGAGCGCGTCGACCGCTCCTTCGAGCAGCCGCGCGCCCTCCCGCGTGATGCTCCGCGCGAGCGCGCGCCGCGCCTCGCCAGCGAGCGTCTCGATGCGGGCTTCGACGCGGGCCCGCGCACCGCACTCCTCGAGGACGGCGAGCGCGCGCCGCACGTCGCGTTCCTTGGCGCGCCGATTGCCGAGCACCGTGAGCACGGCGCGCCGCGACTCCCCGCGCGCTCGCCGCAACGCCTCGACGAGCAGCACGGTGCGCTTTCCGGCGGTGAGATCGCTGCCCAGCGGCTTGCCCGTGCGCTCGGGCTCCCCGAATGCACCCAGCAGGTCGTCGCGGAGCTGAAAGGCAATCCCGAGCGGCCGCGCGAAGCGGTCCAACGCCAGAAGCGTTTCCGGGCGCGCGCCCGCGAGCCGCGCGCCGAGCTCGAGCGGTCCCTTGACGGTGTAGCTGCCGGTCTTGAGCGCGTACACCGTCTCGACGTTGGCCGTGTTCGCTGCCAAGTCGAGCTGCTGTCCCAGCACCGCGTCGAGCTGCATGCGGGCGAAGGTCTGCATCACCGGGCCGAGCGCGCGCGGGGGAACGTCGAGCCGCGCGAGCACGTCGAGCGCGAGCGCCACGGAGTAGTCCCCAGCGAGGATCGCCGAGGCGTCGCCCTTGCTCGCATCCCCGAAACGCTCCGCGAGCAAGCGGTGCACGGTCGGCCCGCCCCGACGCACCGAATCGCCATCCATCCAGTCGTCGTGAATCAGAAAGTACGCCTGCAAGAGCTCGAGGGCCACGCCGGCGCCGAGCGCCGGCTCGAGCGCCGCGCGACGCGAGGCCGCGCGCACGCCGGCTGCAACGAGCGCCGGCCGAAGGCGCTTGCCGCCACGACGGCACAAGTCCGCGAGCGCCGCGACCATCGCGCGCACGTCGGGCCCGAGCGGACGCGCCGTTGCGAGCGTCGACTCGAGCAGCGTGGCGAGCCGGGTCTCGACCTCTTTCTGCACGGACGCGAGCAACTCGAGGAACGGATTTCCCGAGGTCGTACGCGGGGTGCGGGGCGCGCGGGCGCTCGTCGTCGTCGGCATGGGCGCGCCGAGCGTAGTCCCTTCCCTCCGAGGAGTCCCGTCGCCGGATGCTCTCGGGAGGGCGCGCCCTGCCGGTCGGCGATCCCGCTCCGCCCTTTGCTCACGTTCCCGGAAAGCACCGCTCTGTCGATGGGCAGTGCCCTTACGGCGCTTCGTCCGTCGGTGGCCGCCCGCTTCGGGCGCGCTTTCGGCCGCCTCGTCGGATTCGGCCCGCCGGCGGCCCGTGCCTCGCTCCCGTGTCTGCCGAAGCGTGCGGCGGCTCGCCATCGAAGTGCCCGCTCCGCCCGGGCGGGGTAGCGTCCCTCGAGGCTTCCGATGACCGACATTTCCCAGCGCAAGGCCGACCACCTGGATCTCGCCGAGAGCGGCGACGTGGGTTTCCGAAAAACGACGACGCTGTTCGAGTGCGTGCGCCTCGTTCACGACGCGCTGCCGGAGCTCGCCCTCGACGAGATCGACACGGGCGTGACCCTCCTCGGCAAGCGCTTGTCGGCGCCGATCTTGATCGCGGGCATGACCGGAGGCCACGAGCGCGCGCGCACCATCAACCGCGAGCTCGCGTCGATCGCCGAAGAGCGCGGCTACGCCTTCGGCCTCGGAAGCCAGCGCGCGCTCCACCTGCGGCCCGAAACGCGGGAGAGCTACGCCGTGCGCGACGTCGCGCCGAACGCGCTCGTGCTCGGCAACGTCGGCATGGTGCAAGCGGCGCGCATGACCACCGCGGAGATCGAAGATCTCGTCGGCCAAGTCGGCGCGGACGCGCTCTGCGTGCACCTGAACCCCGCCATGGAGCTCATCCAGGACGACGGCGATCGCGACTTCCGCTCGGGGCTCGAGACGCTCGCGCGGCTGTGTCGCGAGCTCTCCGTGCCCGTCATCGTCAAGGAGACGGGCTCGGGTCTGTCGGCGCAGGTCGGCGCGCGCGTGCGCGCGGTGGGCGTGCGCCACGTCGACGTCTCGGGCGCCGGCGGCACGTCGTGGGTGGCCGTCGAGATGCACCGCGCGAGCCCCGAGCGGCGGCCGCTCGGCGAAACCTTTCGCGAGTGGGGCATCCCGACCGCGGCGAGCGTCGCGCTCGTCGCGCCGCTCGGCTTCGACACGGTGTTCGCGACCGGCGGTATTCAGTCCGGGCTCGACGTCGCCAAGGCGATCGCGCTCGGCGCGACGGCAGCGGGCATCGCGCGCCCCGTCCTCCAGGCGCTCGATCGCGGCGGGCGAACGGGCGCGCTCGACTGGCTCGTGCGCATCGAGACCGAGCTCAAGACCGCGATGCTCCTCACCGGTGCGCGCGACCTCGGCGCGCTGCGCACGGCGCCGCGCGTGATCCTCGGCGAGCTCGCCGAGTGGATGCGCCAGGCGCGCACGCCCTGATTCAGCCGTTCGAGCGCCGCGGCGACGCCTCGTTCGGCGTCACCGGCGGCGGCGGGTGCGAATAGGCTACGTTCGACTGGCGCGCCTCGTAAGCGAGCAGCGACGCTTCTTGATACACGGCGCGCGCGCCCGGAAGATCGGGATTGCGTCGCATCAGCTGAATCAGCTCGTGGGTGGCTGCCTCGGGCGCCAAGCTGCCCTCGTACAATCCGAGGCGGATGCGCGCGACGGCGAAGCGATCGTCCGACTCGGGCGCCTGGTCCAAGGCCGCTCGCGCCGCCTCGAGCTTCCGCTCGTCGAGCAACGCAGCGATGGTTTCGAGATCGATTGGGCTCATGGCGCTCACTCGAACTTCGAGCGTACCAGATTCGCTTTCACGAGCCGCTCCGAGATGGCGAGTTCTTGGCGCGCTGCCGTCGGCCACCCGGCCATGCGCGGCTCGTGACACCGTGAGCGCGAGACACGCCTCCTACCCGCACCGCACGAGCGCGACATACGCCGACACGAGCCCCCTGCCACACGCAGCGTGCGCCGGAAACGGAAACACGGGGGCGACGTGACGAAACGAGCGAAAAAAGTGCGCGCTCCGCCAGGACTTGGAAGCATGCCGCGTCGGGATGATAGGCTGAGCTTCCCTCGCCACACCGAGGTCGGGGCCTCCCAATGAGCAGCGATCAGCGCAATCGATTGGATACGAGTGAGGATCCGGGGCGGGATCTCAAGACGGAGCGAGACGAGTTTCTTCAAAAGTTCGGGCGGGGTGCATCCCTCGCTCGTCAGTTCCTCCACGACTACGAGGCGCTCGAGCAACGCCTCCGCACGCTCGAGGCGGAGAATGCCGCACTCCGCGCGAAGGTCGAAGCCGACCACGCCGTGCGCGACCTTCTGCGCAAGATCGAAACGCTGGAGGCGGAGAAGGCCGAGCTCCTCTCCCGGTTCAACCGCGCCGAGGAGATCCGAAGCAACGTGGTCGCGCGGATGGAAGACGTGGAGCTCGAGTTCGCGAACCTCGCGAACTTGTTCGTCGCGAGCACGCAGCTCAACTCGAGCCTGTCACCCCGCGCGGTAACGCGGCGGATCAAGGAGATTTTGGCGCAGCTCGTGGGCGCCGAGCGCTACGCCATGTACCTCTCGAATCCCGAGGGAACCGAGCTCGTGCCGATCGCCTCCGAGGGGGTGCCCGGCGCCCAGCTCGTGCCCGTGCGCGTCCAGGGCACGCGGCTCGGCGCCGTGGTGGAGAGCGGCGCGGCGGCCATCGACGAAGAGGCCGACCCGAGCCAGGGCACCTTCGAGCAGCCCGCCGCGATCATTCCTCTGATGCTCGACGAGCGCACCGTGGGGGTCATCGCGATCTTCGCGACGTTGGCCCAGAAGAATCGGTTTCATACCGTCGATTTCGAGCTCTTCCGCCTGCTCGGCCGGCATGCGGCCGCCGCGCTGGTCGGGGCGAGCTTGTTCGCACAAGCGGAGCACAAGCTCCCCGGGCTCGAGGCTTTCTTGGATCTGAGCGTGTGAAGATGGCCGAGTATTCCTGTCTGATCGTCGAAGACTCCCCCATGATGCGCCAGCTCTTGGTGTTCGCGCTGGCGCGCGTGAAGAACCTCCGGGTGACCGAAGCGGACGATGGCGTGGACGGTTTGCGCAAGCTCGCCTCGGCGCGCTACGACATCATCGTGACGGACATCAACATGCCGATCATGGACGGGCTCAAGCTCGTCAAGCGCGTGCGCAGCGATCCGGTTCACAAAGACACCCCCATCGTGATCATCACCACCGAGGGCTCGCAGGAAGATCGGCAGCGCGCTCTCCAACTCGGGGCCAACGCGTACATCACCAAGCCGATTCAGGCGCCGCAGGTGATCGCGACGGTCAAAGAACTCTTGAAGATCGAATGAACCCTCCGCGGCCGTGGATCAAAATCTGCGGCGTCACCTCGCCCGAGGACGCGCACGTCGTCCTCGCGGCGGGTGCCGACGCGCTCGGCGTGAACCTCGTTCCGGGGTCGAAACGCGCCGTCGACCTGCCCACCGCGCAGGCCATCGTCAAAGCCGTGCGCGGCAAAATCGAGCTCATCGGCGTGGTCGCCGATCGCGAGCTCGAGGCGCTCGATGCGCTCCGTCGCGAGCTCGGGCTCGATTGGCTCCAGCTCCATGGCCGCGAGCCGCCCGGCATGGTGGCGCGCTTGCAACGCGCCTACAAAGCGATCGGCATCTCCACGATCGATGACGTCGTCCGCGCCCGCGCGTGTCCGGGCGAACGCCTGCTGGTCGATCGCAAAGTCGAGGAGCGCGAGCAGCTCGCCGGGGTGCTCGGCGGCAGCGGTCGGCGTTTCGACTGGTCGCTGGTCGTCGAGCACCCCGGCGAGCTGCTCGCGCTCCTCGAC
>QGUH01000356.1 GCA_003242355.1 Pseudomonadota bacterium | reverse complement strand
TTTTTTTTTTATTTTAATGCTCCGCGCCCCACAGAATTCTCCCCTTCCCCCTTGGTGGCAGGGTCAGATTGGTATAAAAGTACACGCCCACCTCCGCGTGATGGAAGCGATCGCCGACGCCCATCTCGTCGCACACGCGCTTGAGCACGCGGTCGGCCGTGTAGATCTCCGGAGCCGTCACCACGCCGAGCATGCGCCGCGCCGTCTCGTAGTGCGGCATCAACCGCTCTCGAAAGTCGCTGCGAATCCACCCCGCGTCCCGAAACGCCTCCTCCGGCGGCACCAGCAACGTGTTCGCGTACACCAGGCTCCCCCCGCCCACGCCCGCGCCATGCAGCACGAACACGTCATCGAGCAGCGTCATCTGCATGATGCCGTGGCAGCCGATCGCCGGCTTCCACAGGTACTTGCGCACGTTCCAGCTCGTCTTCGCGAAGTCCTCGGGCTGGTAGCGCTTCCCCTGCTCGATCACCACGACGCGGTAGCCCTTCTCCGCCAGGCGCAGCGCGGAGACGGACCCTCCGAACCCCGACCCCACCACCGCAAAATCGTACTCGTGCTCGCTCATGGACGAACGGCGCGCCCAGCGCGCCGCCCCCGAATGGTAGGCGCTTTCCCCCGCCTCGGCAAAGATTGGGCTCAGGGCCTTCGGCGCCGCGGCCACGAGCCCGGAACCCCCACCGCGTCCCCGTGCTCCGCGCCCGAACCGGGTTCGACGGCTGCCGCGCTACTCGGCGTACGGCTGGTCGCGGAGCTCGGGTTTCGGAGCGCGCGGGCGCACGTTCTGGTTCATGTGAAACACGTTGTCGGGGTCGAACACGTGTTTGAGCGCGGCGAGGCGCTCGTAGTTGGAGCCGAACGCGGCCTTGACGCGGTCTTGCTCGTCGGCGGGCATGAAGTTCACGTAGACGCCACCCGTGGCGAACGGGGCCGCGGCTTCGAAGACCCGGCGCGCCCAGGCGATGCCGACCTGATCGTCTTCGGGGCGGTCCCAGCGGCCGTGCACGTTCATCACGAAGTTGGCGTCGCGGTTGCCGTAGGCCATGGCGTTCGCCGGGACACGCCCCGCCTGGCCACCCAGCTGCCCGATGAACACCTCGCAATGCGGTGAGGGTGCAGTGCTGGCGAGTTGGACCGCGGTGTCGAACAAGCCGTCTGGCAGGTGCGAGAAGTTGTGCGACTTCCAGTAATTGCGTGCCCCCGGCGCGAGCAACGGATCGAAGGCGCGTTGCCAGGCCACGTACGGCTGTGCTCCCAAGAGCTCGCCCGCCAGATTCCCCAGCCGGCGGAACGGCGCCGCGAGCCGCTCGCCTTCGCGAGGCTCTCCAGCGTAGAACACCGCGAGCACCACGACCGGCTCGCCGTGAATGGCGGGCGGCAAAAACGGCAGCGGCGGCGCACGGCGCACGACCACCCAGACGGCAAGCTCGTCCGGAGCCGTTTCGATCAGCGACCGATACCGAGTCAAAACGGACTTCGCCTCGCGGAACGGATACACGACGAGCCCGCTGTACACGTCGGGACCACAGGGGTGGAGCTCGAACTCGAATTCCACGACCACTCCGAAGTTGCCGCCACCGCCGCGAATGGCCCAGAACAGGTCGGGCTCTTCGGTGGCGCTCGTGCGGCGCAATTGACCGTCGGCCGTGACCACTCGAGCAGACCGGAGTTGGTCCACGGTCATGCCGTATTTGCGCGTCAACCAACCGAACCCACCGCCGAGCGTCAATCCGGAGATGCCCGTGGTCGAGTTGATGCCGAGCGGGATGGCCAGCCCGTGCGCCTGCGTGGCGCTATCCACGTCGGCGAGCGTGGCGCCCGGCTCGACCGTCGCCCGACGAGCAGCAGGATCGACGCGCACCGCTTTCATCGCCGACAAATCGATCGTCAACCCGCCCTCGGTGACGGCGTTCCCCGCGATGTTGTGCCCGCCACCCCGAATCGAGATCTCGAGCCCGCGCTCACGCCCGAAGCGCAGCGCGCGCCGAACGTCGTCGACGCTCGTGCACTGCACGATGATCGCAGGGTGCCGATCGATCATCGCGTTCCAGATCGCGCGCGCGCCTTCGTAGCCCGGCTCACCCGGCAAAATCGCGCGCCCGTCGAGCTCCGCCCTCAGCTCTCTCACGTGCTCTTCGTCGACGATCATGTTCCCGCCCTTCCTGCGCTTTCGTCAGCGGCGCCCGTGGCCATCATCGGTCAGAGAACGCCCGTGGCCTTCGTCAGAGGCGCCGTTCGCATTCGTATCGGAGATGCCGTTCGCCTTCGTAGAAGGGCCCCTTTTCGCGTTCGTCGGAGGCGCCTTCGTCAAACGTGCGGCTGCCAGATCCGTGCCGTTGTCGGCGTCGGACTCACGAGCCGTGTTCGTCGATCGCGAGCGAGCGCTGAATCGACGGCTCGTGATCGCAGCCGCGATGTCCCGGGCGATGACGTCGCGGGATTGGAGTGCCCGTGACCCTCCACTCGCCGCGACGTACTTCGCGACGGTGAGCACACGAAGACGAACAGCCGCCGAACGGACACTGCCGGACAGAAACGAGTCTTTCGCTCCGCCGCGATGCAACGCGACGCGCTTCGCCGAGCGTCCCGCGGCTTTCGTTAAGGTTACTGCCCTTACCAAGCGCGACGCCGCGCAACGCGCGCGGGAGGCGCAAGCCGAACACCGCAATTTCGGAGTCTTTGCTGTGATTCGCCTCCCGAGTCGCGCTGAACGCCCGCACGGCATCCACGGCATCAGCCGTGGACGTCTGCCCAGGACCAGGTGGCCCGTGATGAACCGTGTCGGGTCGCAACTCGTGCCTTCCGATGCTACCTTGCCGCCCACTCACGCACATGCACTCCACCCAACCTGTCCGCAGCTTCGCACTCCGCCTACCGCTGTTTGCCGTGACGGGAGGGCTCCTCCTGCTCGCGGCTTGCTCCCCTGCCGATGATTCGCCGGATCCTTCGCCGGCTTCGGGCGGCAGCGGTGCAGCAACATCCGGCGGATCCAGCGCAACGGGCGGGAGCCCCGCAACGGGCACGAACGGCGGCTCGGGCGGGAGCCCCCAAACCGGCTCCGGCGGACAACCGGGCGTGGGAGGGTCGACCTCCGGCGGCACTTCGGGTGCTGGCGGGCTCGCGGGAAGCCCTGCGGGCGGAGGCGACTCGGGAGCAACGAGCACGGGCGGCGTGAGCGGCTCGGCAGGAGCGCCTCCTGGCGGCTCCGGCGGACAAGCCGATTCCGGTGGACAGTCGGGGGGGGGGTCCGGCGGTGCCGATACGGGCGGGCAGTCGGGCTCCGGCGGACAAGCCGATTCCGGTGGGCAGTCGGGTGGTGACTCCGGTGGACAGGTGGGCACCGGCGGAGAGTCGGGCGGCGGCGGTACGGACGCTGGCGGATCGGGTGGCTCCGGCGGCGCGGATCCCGGCGGCAATCCGGGCGTGGCCTGTCCTTCTTCGGCCAGCTTCTGCTCCGGGTTCGAAGAGATGGGGTTGCCGATGGGCGCCGTGTACAAGCTGAACGGCGACCCCGCCACACCCTGGACCCACGATTTCGAAATCGACACGAGCGTGAAGAAGTCCGGCCAGTCGTCGCTGCGCGTGCGCACGAACAGCGAGGCCAGCGGCGCTTACAAGATGCTCGCCGTTCCGACGCCGGGGCCCACCTTCTGGGTGCGCTTCTACATTCGCAGCGACGTCGATCTCGGAATGAACGACCACAACGTCTTCGCGTACGCCGCCGGCAGCGACGACCCGAACGACAGCAAGTTCGTCGAGTTCGCCGAAGACGTGGGCATCGCCTTCAACTCGCACGACATCGTGCGCTGGCCCATGGGCTACGGCCGCCTGCAAAACGGCCAAACCATGCCGTTTACGCTGCCTAAGGATACCTGGCACTGCATCGAGATCTCCTTCGACGGCCCGGACCGCACGCAGCGCCTGTTCATCGACGGTATGCAGATGATCGAGGCCACGGACTATCCGGCGACCGCCTACACCTTCACGACCTTCAAGTTCGGCTACAACGCCCTGCACGGAGCCGTGCGCAAGACGTGGTACGACGACGTCGCCGTCGCGCCCGAGCGCATCGGCTGCCTCGAGTGAGGCGGACGCGACGCGCGAGCGAGCCATCGAGCGGCAAGAGCACGAGCGCATGCCGACACTGCTCCTCGATGGCCGCGGCCAGCAGGTCGCGAAGGGTGTGGAGCGGCCGGTCTGCGACGCTGCCGGCAAGCACGATCCGGTTCTCCGCCGCGCCGTAAACGGGAAGCGAGCCGAAGTACGCCTCGAGCTCGGTCGAGTCTCCGAGCGGCGAATGCGCGAGCTCTACGGCTAGCGGGCTCACGTCCGGCGCGACGAGCGCGCGCGCTCCTTCGAGGATCTCGGCGAGCGCGCACTCGGCAAGCACGGCGCGTGCGCGCGGTCGACCTCGCCCTACATTTTCGGGTCGGCGAGAACGACCCATGCGGAGCTGATTGCACACCTCGCGGAAACGGCCCGCGTCACCGTCGTCGCGCCGGAGTATCGCTTACTCCCCGAGCACCCGTATCCTGCACCGCTCGAGGATGCGCTCGCGGTGTTCGACGCGCTCACCACGCGCGGGTACGCCGCCGAGGACATCGTGCTCGCCGGCGATTCGGCGGGCGGCACCTGGCGCTCTCCGTGCAGCTCGCGCTGCGGGATGCGGGCCGACCGCAGGCGGCGTGCGCCGTCTTGATCTCACCCTGGCTCGATTTGAGCGCGAGCCGCCCATCGTGCCGCGCGAACGACGCGTACGACTACGGGCAAACGTCGTTTCTGCTCGAGCATGCGCGCGTCGTGGCGCGCGATCTGCCGCTCGACGATCCCCGCGTGTCGCCGCTCTTCGCGAACCTTTCGGGCCTCGCTCCCCTTTTCGTTCAAGTCGGCAGCGCCGAGCGCCTGTTCGACGAAAGCCGCGAGCTCGTCCATCGTGCCCGCCAAGTCGGCGTCCTCGCAGAGCTCGATATCGCCGCGGGAATGCCCCACGACCCGCCGCTGCTCGCCGATTACCACCCCGAAGCCGAGCGCGCCCTGCAACGGCTCGCCACGGCCTTGAGCCGCACCGCGCCGGGCGTGTCGGCGTGAGCGGGACTGCCCGCGAGCACGGCTCGTCGCCGCGAAGCACCCGCCGGCGGCGGGCCGAGGGTCGCTCCCGCTATTGTTGAGCA
>QGUH01000355.1 GCA_003242355.1 Pseudomonadota bacterium | reverse complement strand
TCTCGAGACGAGCGAAGCACTCGAGTCGACGATGGCAGGCGCACTGGTCGAATGGCCGACGCCGTCAGCGGACAGCGCGTCGGGCCTAACCGAGCCTCAGAGCGGGGATCGGTCGCTATCGAGGAGTGTCGTCGTGGTCGCGAGTCGCCGCACTCTCCGGCCGCGGCCCAACGTGCCTTCGTCTCGTGAATTCGGATCTCGGTCGTTCTGCGCCGCCAGGCGATACCCGAGGCTTGGTGATTCCGCGCGCCGTGGGCGCTTGGCCCGAAGTGAGTTGCTGATCCGCGTGTCACCGGTTTCGTCGCCGGACACCCGCGCACGCGTCGAGGGAGGCTGCTCTCGGCCATGTCGTCCGGGTCGAGGCAAGCGTGCTCACTGCTGCAAGTATCGATGGCAGGACGGGCGCTGAGGCCGGAGCCGGCGCCGAGCGTGGCGCGTGCGCTCGCGGCTCGACATCGGTCGGGAACGCACTATGGAGCCGTAATGTCGGGGCTCACGAACGATCGGGACGGTACTCCGAGCGCACTCACGATTCGGCCCGCCGTGCCGCGCGAGCTCGATCTCCTCCAGGCGATCGACGACGACGCGACGACCCTCTACGCCGAGTACGGTCTCTCGATCGAGCTCGGTGACGAGCACGAATTCGTGCGTGCCGAGCTGGCACGCTGGCGGCGCTCGGCGGAAGCCGGGCGCGCCTCCTTGGCCATCGATGAGAACGGAGCCGGCCTCGCGTTCGCGGCGCTCGACGTGCTCGACGGCGAGCCGTACCTGGATCAGCTCGCGGTTCGGCGGAGCGCCATGCGCCGCGGCATCGGCCAACGCTTACTGGCCCGGAGCGTGGAGGTCGCGCGCGCGATCGGCGGCTCGGCGCTCTGGCTCACCACGTACGACCACCTTCCGTTCAACGGGCCGTACTACGAGCGCCATGGGTTCGTCGTCGTGCCGGAATCGGCGTGGAGTGAGGGCATTCGGCGCCACATCGAGGAGCAACGACGCTTCTTACCCGCGCCGTCGCATCGCGTGGCGATGCGACGCCCGCTCGCGAGTGACGCCGCGCCGCTCTAGCGCCGGCGTCGATCGCAGCACGACACGGGCGTCGCCAGCGTTTCCGCGCGGGTGAGCGCCAGCTCGGTTGGCGACTCACAGCGTGCGCTTCGCGCTCGCGCGTGCGTCGACTGGCACCGCGTTCTCGCCATTCAGGCCTCGAAGTCCACGACGCGGCGTTCGACCCGCAGCTCGCCAATCAAGCGGGCGACGACTTGGTGCTCGGGGTGGCTCCGATACGTCTCGAGCGCCTGCCAGCTCTCGTGGGTCGTGATCAGCACCACGTCCGCCGATTCGGGGTCGTCCGCCGTCGCGATCCCCACTTCCAAGCTCGACATGCCCGGAATCTTGCCGGCCAGGGTGCGCAGAGCAGCACGGACGCGCTCTGCGTTGTCGCGGCGTTCTTCGGGCGAGTCCCCCCGCAGCTTCCACAGGACCACGTGTTTCACCATGCCCGCACGCTAGCACCGGGACGGCTCACGCTCACTGGCAATGTTTTCTGAGGTGCGTTCGGAAGTACCGCCCCGAGTCGGTGAGCTCGGCTTCGCTCCAGCCGCCCGTCGCGCGCGCGCCCGGCGTGAGAACGGAGATGGTTTCGCCGACCTTGTCGGAGACGGAGTAGTTGAGGTAGCTCACGCGGTTTTTCTCGAGGAAGGCGAGCCAGGCTTCCCACTCCTCGTAGTGGTTCTTTCCCTGGCCCGAGGCCTCCGCGCCGCCCGATTCCGAAACGAACACGGGAATGCCGGCGTCGATCGCGGCCTGAGTGCGGTCGCGCAGCCACTGTCCGTGCGTGCCGGCATAGAAGTGTACCGAATAGACCACGTTGGTGTGCCCTGCGAGAGGATCGGCCGCGACGAGATCGATGCGTTGGTTCCACTCCGGTGAGCCGACGATGACGACGTTGTCCGGATCGTGCTCGCGAATGGCGCCGATGACGGCGTTCGCGTAGTCCTTCACTTGCTGCCACGTCTCGTCCTCGTCCGGCTCGTTGAAGATCTCGTAAAGCACGTGCGGATGCTTGCCGTAACGGGCGGCCATCTCCCGGAAGAAGGCGACCGCCTCGTTCTGGTGGAGGTCGTGCGCGTGCCAATCGATGACGACGTACACGCCGGCCTCGATAGCCGCGTCGACCACGGTCGTGATGCGCTGTTTGGAGGCGCTCGGATTGCTCAGATACGCTCCCTCCGGCTCGATGCCCATGGCGGGACGCACGACATCGACGCACCAATCGTCGCGCAGCCAGCGAACGACGTCCGCGTTGTAGTACTGGGGCCACCAGTTGTCCCAGCCGAACGCTTGCCCCCGCAGCACCACGGGGTTTCCGTTTTGGTCGACGAGCGCAGCGCCGCGCACCGCGAGTTGCCCGTAGCGCGCGACCGGCGGCGTTCGATTGCTGGGCGGCGAAGGGGCGGGCAGCACTGCTGCCGAAGGCGCAGCGCCGGTCGCTCCCGCACGATTCTCTCTCGGCACACACGCGCTCGCGAGCCCGATGCCCACCAAGGTGACACCAACGAGCCGCCACGGCTTCGACGTCCAGCGAGGGGCGAGTTCCACCAACATCCCGCCCGCCTTATCACGAGTAGCGACGTACGGGTCGGGGGAACGGTCGAGCGCGCCGCTCCGTTCGCCCAAGAAGGCCCGAAGGCGGGGCGCGTCGCGTTTTGGTAGGGCCTTTTCCAATCTCCGAACGTCGCTTCGGACTTCGTCGGCGCGTCCGGTACGGGTGTTCTCCGATCGCGGAAGGTCCCCGACTCGAACGTTCGGCAGCGCCTCGCTTTCTGGCCCCGAGTTTGGGGAGGCCGGTGCTGGCGTCTCAGAGCGCCTCCAGGAACGCGACGAGGTCCTTGCGTTCCCGTTTGGTGAACACGAACCCGAGGGCTTCCTCGTAGTGCAGGATTACCGCTTCGAGCGTCGGAGCGATGCCGTTGTGAAAGTAGGGCGCCCGCGCGACCACGCCGCGGAGCGACGGCGTCTTGAAGCGGTCTACGTCCTGCCACAGGCCAGTGCGGATGGCCCTTCCGGGATCGGTCGTTTGGCGGATTTCACCGGTCGCCTTGTTGCGCAGGGTGTAAAGTGGCATACCCGGTTTTCGGAACTCCGGGCGCGAGGCTCCGACGTCGAAGAGGATGCCATCGACGTTGCTGCCGTTGTTGGCGGCGTCGTGGCATCCGCGGCAGCTTCCGCCGCCGGGATTGGTCGCATTGAACAGCTCCTGCCCGCGCGCGATCTGCGCGCGCTTCTCGTCGGCGGAAAGGGTAGTGCACGAGCCCGGTACCAGGTCGATCCACGCGTCGAACAAGTCGAAGCGTCCCTTCACCGGCGCTTGTTCGGAGAGCTTTTCGGGACCGCCCTGCGCCCCGCACGACGTCAAAAGGCCGACGCCGAACACGGATTGCTGGGCGAAGCGGAGCCCCTCTTCGTACGCCACGATCTCCTCGACGAGCTCCGGAGTCGGCGCGTCGCCCTGCTGGGCTCCCGTGATGTTGCCCACGGCCTGACTGACGAGCCCTGCGTGCACGTCACCGGTGCCGTCCGCGTTCTGGTCGTGCCAGCCGACGTTGCGGGCGATGTGGAAGTTCGCGGTGGCGAGCGGGCGACGAAACGCCTGAACGCGGGTCAGGCTCGCGCCGGTTTGCAGCGGATCGTCGACGGCGATGATCTCGAACTCCGCGTTCGACGGGATCGTGCCGCCGCGGCGGAACAGGCCCTTTCGCAACATGCCGTACGCGGTGTATCGCGCGGCGACCGTCGACACGTCTGCGTTCGGGCCGTTCGCGTCGAGGAGATTGAAAATCGGCGCCCTGCCGCCGGTGAGCCAAAAGGTGAGCTCCACCTCGACGGGGTGGATACTCCAACCGGAATGGATGCGGTGACACGTCTCGCAAGAGCGCCCATTCCTGCCCTGCGGCTCGTGGAACGGGTTGTTCGAGTCGACGAAGCCCGCCGTGCTGTACGTCGCCGCAGTTCCCGCCTCGTTCGGAAAGGGGAAGGAGTTCGGAATGCGCCCATCGTGGAGCTCCGTTCCCGAGACCCCGACGACTTCCACGTCCGCGGATGCATCGGGTTCTGCCGCACAAGCCACGCTAGCGCTCACGACCGCTGCGGCCACGAGCAGCTCCGAAAATCGCGGCCGATGGAAAAGCGGTTTCGACCTCCGATCGAACATGGCGCGCCTCCTTCCGCTTCGGCGGTGCCGAGAAACGACCCTTATAAGCGACGAGCTGCTTTCGTTTCAAGGACTCGCCCTCGAAAAACATCGCGGCTTTTTTCGCGCCTTGCTCTTCGTCATGCGGAGCGGGCCAAGAGCACAATCCTCTCGGCGCGATTCGGGGGGCGAGCGGCGCGCGAGGTTCGATGGGTGAAGTGTCGCAACGTGCTTGGCGCTCGATCACGCCGCGGTTCGTGGAGCGCGCCTTTCTTCTGGTCGTGTCGCGCGTGCCGACTGGGTGAGGGTGCGCGTGAAGTGACGACCGAGTGAGTTCGTTTTTGGGTTGGCGGAGTGGAATCGCGCTCGACGAGATCGCCGCCGTCGTGGCGCGGCTCTCCCCGAGAGCGGGCTTGGGCTAAGACGACCGCCGCGGGGCGCGACGCCACCGCATTCGCAGCGCGAGCGCGGCGCCGAGCGCGAGGATCGACGTAAGCCCACTCGTCGGCTTCGACGCACCGACGACGGCGCAGCCACCGGACTCCGGAGGTGGCGGGTTACTGATGGGGGCGTTGCCGCCGGCTCCGGGCATGCCCGCAGGCGGCGTTCCATCCGATCCGGTGGAGGGGGGGGCCGCCGCTCGAGGTGCCGCCAGTCGTGCTGGTGGGGCTGCCGCCGCTCGAAGCTCCGGTGGCACCGCCGGTAGCAGGAGCCATCCCGCCACTGCCGCCGACGGCGAGCCCGCCGCTGCCACCGTTCCCCGCTTCCGCGCTGCTTCCTCCGGAGCTCGGGGCCTGTCCACCAGCCGCCGTGTTTCCGCCGCTGGCGCCACCGCTGCCTCCGCCCGCGGCGCCGGGGCTTCCCGCCATCGCTCCGCCTGCGCCGCTCTGGCCGCCACCCGCTCCGCCTTCGCCGCCGCTCATGCCGCCCGAGCCACCGTCCGTGCCGCCCGAACCGCCGGAGCCGCCCGAACCGCCGGAGCCGCCCGAACCGCCGGAACGCCCG
>QGUH01000354.1 GCA_003242355.1 Pseudomonadota bacterium | reverse complement strand
TTGTGGGAAGGGTCAGTTTTTTATAAGAGCAGGTGTGGAACCGGCTGATGCGCGCCGGGGTCCGGATCTACCAGTGGATGCATGGCATCCTTCACTCCAAGACGGCCGTCGTGGACGGCCGCTGGAGTACGATTGGCACGTTCAACCTGGATCACCTCTCGCTTCGAAGGAACCTCGAGGTCAACGTGACGGTGCTCGACGAAAGCTTCGGCGCCGCCATGGAGGCGGCTTTCGAGCGCGACCTCGTAAGCTCCATGGAAGTCGACCCGGTCGCATTTCGATTCCGCCCGCTCGGCGATCGCCTGCTGGAGCTCATCGCGTATCGCTTCCGGAAGTTTCTGTGACGTTGGAGGTACGCACGTGGCCGTCGATGCGGGCGTTCGGCGAGGAGCGCCATCGGAGCCTCTTCGAGCCGTACCCGTCGCCCTTTCTGAGCTTCGCCTGGCTCGATGCCCTCGAGCAGACGGGGTGCGTGACGCCCGAGTCGGGGTGGATGCCGTGTCACATCAGCCTGCATCGCGGCGAAGAAACGCTCGCGTTCGCGCCGGCCTACGTCAAGGGCAACAGCGACGGCGAGTTCGTGTTCGATCAGTCCTGGGCGCGTTTTGCGGAGCGCTCGCTCGGCGTGCGGTACTACCCCAAGCTCGTCCTCTCGGTCCCGTTCACGCCGGCGACCGGGCCGCGTTTGCTCGTGCGTTCGGGCGCGGATCGGGACGAGCTGTTGCGCGCGCTGCCCGAGGCGCTGCGACGGCTCGTGGACGCGCTCGGGCTTTCGAGCGCGCACGTCCTCTTTCCGACGCGGGACGATGCCGACGTGCTCGCCGAGGAGGGACTCGCGTTGCGCACGGGAATCCAGTTCCAATGGCACAACGCGGGCTACGCGACCTTCGACGACTTCTTGTCGCGGTTCACGTCGAAGCGCAGAAACCAGATCCGGCGGGAGCGCCGGGACGCATTGGCTTCCGGCATCGACATCGAAGTGCTCACCGGCAGCGATCTCGGCCCGGAGCTCGCGAGCTTCGTGCATGCGTTCTACCGAGCCACCGTCGATCGGTATCTCTGGGGGCGGCCGTACCTGAACCAGGCGTTTTTCGAGGAGGTCCTTTCACGCTTGCGGTATGCCATCGAGCTCGTGGTTGCGCGCGATCGGGCCTCGAAACGGCGGATCGCCGGCGCGTTCAACGTGCTCGGCAACGGCGTTCTGTACGGCAGGTATTGGGGCGCGCTCGAGGAACGGAGCTTTCTCCACTTCGAGGTCTGTTTCTATCGAGGCATCGAGCGCGCCATCGCCCACAAGGTGACGCGATTCGAGCCGGGAGCGGGCGGTGAGCACAAGCTCGTCCGTGGCTTCGCGCCGACGCCCACGTACAGCGTCCACCACCTGGCCTCGCCGCGCCTCGATCTCACGGTGCGCGACTTCTTGCGTCGCGAGCGGCACGCCGTGGAGCGCGAGATCGAAGAAGCCACGCGCGAGATGCGCCTCAAACCCGCGTGAAGGCCGTTCTCGTGCACGACCGTGCCCCGAGTCCGTCCCGTGAAGGTCTCATCCGGCAGAGCCCGAAGCATCGCCACCCCGAAACGGGCGCTCAACCGCAAGCCCGTGGGGTGTCGCGAGCGGCACGCCGTGCGAGATCGAGGCGACGCGTGAGATACGCTTGAACCCCGCAAGAGGGCCGTTTTCGTGCACGACTACCCGCGTCGCGAGCGGCACGCCGTGGATCAACGCGCGGGACACGCCTCGAACCCACCCGCGTGAGGGCTGCTCTCACGACGATCAATCGACGAGAGGGCTCAGCAAGGGCTCGTACCAGCTCAGGAACACGAACACTTGTCCGGCGGGTCCGTGTAGCGCGGGGCGGAGCGCGCCCCGCGCTTCGATCCAGGGGCCGCGCGCCTCGGCGAAGAGCGGGACGCCGAACCCGAGCGTCGCCTCGACGCCCGCTCGCCTTCGGCCCGAGTCGCTCCGCTCTTCCGCGAAGAACCCGCCGACACCGAGCGCCAAGGAGTCGAGCGTGAGATCGACGAGCGGGCTGTTCGTTTCGAGATCGAGGGCGAAGCGCGGCAAGAACAGGGGCCGGAGCTCGATGCCCACGAAGCCGAGCTGTTCGACGTCGGCCTCCCCGAGGGCGCGCGCATAGCCGAGCGTGACGCCCGCGCTGTGGAAGAGCAACGCACGCCCCACCGCGCCCACGCGCGCGCCGCCACCCACGTCGATGCCCGCGCCGAGCGTGAGGAAGAGGTCCCCGTCGAAGCGCCCGTACACGCCGTCGTGAGCCGGGACATCGCGCGGCCGGACCACGCCGCGCAGCGGCCGCGCCGTGTCGCGTTCACGGGTTCCGTCCGCGGGGGCGGGGGGCGCGCCGAGCAGAACGGCGAGACCGAGGGGCAAGAACGTCCAGCGGAGCCGTGCTCGCCGGGACGATGACGATGGAGAGCGCACCGTGCGGCTCATCGAAAGGAAGCGAGCGCGCTCCGGATGTCTTCGCGGAGCTCGGGGGCGAACACCAAGCGAACCCGCTCGACGCTCTGCCCAGCGAGGCGCCCAATCAAGAAGGAAACGTCCGCGAGGCGCCGCGCCGTCCCGCCGGGGAACATCACCGTGAGCGGGTCGTCGGAATCGTCGAACGTCACGGTCCGCGCCAGGTCGAGCCCGACGAACACGTCGGGATCGAAGCCGTGCGCGCGCGCGACGTCGCGGGCAATCTCGAGCGCGCGCGTGCGCGCCTCGGGCGCCGTCTGCTCGCCGAAGAGCTCGTAGGTCTTGAACAGCGTGCGCGAGTAGAGCCGCCGCGCGAGATCGGAGAGCACGGGATCGGGATCGTCCCGGAGCCGTGCGATGGCGACCCAGAGCACGGCATCGTCGAGCGCGAGGTACGAGCCGAGGTCGGTATCCCCGGAGCGGGCGATGTCGGAGACGCCCTTCGGCACGCCGGCGACGGGCCCCCCGTCGAGCAAGCGTTCGCGCAGGCGAATGAACAGCCGGCGCAGCATCCACTCGCTCGCGCGCTCGGTCTTGTGGAAATAGACCTGCTGAAACATGAACAGGCGCGCGAGCAGGAACGACTCGATCGCCTGGATCCCCTTCGTCCCGTCGATGGCGAGCGCGGGGGCGACGCGCGGGCTCTCGGCGATGCCGAGCCGCAGGCTGCGGAGCAACCAATCGAGATCGAACTTGCCGTAACCGACGCCCGTGAAGTGCGCGTCGCGCAAGAGGTAGTCACACCGGTCTACGTCGAAGGTCCCGCTCACGGCGCGCGAAAGGAAGGTGATGGGATGGCGTCCGCGCACCAGATCGACGACGCGCTCCGGAAGCGTGGAGTCGAAGCGCACGAGGATGCGATGCACCTCGGTCGCTGGGTCGAGCACGAGCCGGAGCGTCCATTCCTCGTGCCGTCGGGTCTCCGGGAGCGCCTCTTCGAAGAGGTGCGAGAACGGACCGTGGCCGAGATCGTGCAAGAGCGCGGCCGCCAGGGCCTCCCGCGCGCGCTCCGGCGTGACCCGCTGTTCCTCGGGAAGCTCGTCGTGGATGGCGCGCAGGCGGCGGAGCAGACGGGTCATCACGTGGGCCGCCCCGAGCGCGTGCGAGAAGCGCGTGTGATCGGCCCCAGGATACGCGAGCGACGCGAGACCCATCTGCCGAATCCGGCGCAGGCGTTGGAGCTCCTGGGCTTCGAGGAGCGCTGGAATTATCGCCTCCTCGGTGGATTCGAAGGAGACGAGACCGTGCACCGGGTCGCGAAGGATCATAAGGCCGGCCGAGTCTACACCCCGTCCCAGCGCGGGACACGCGAGGCGGCTCACCGCCCTCGAGCCGTCCTGCGCATCGGTCGGCGAGCCCAAAGCTCGTGCATTCTGCGCGGGTTGGGGCGCTTGCGCTCCCGCCGGATTCGGGCTTGAGTAGGCAGGTTACCCCTTATGGATTGACGCATACGGTCCGCTTCACCGTCGGGAACGAGCGGGCGAACCGTGACTGGGGCACTGCCTCCTCGGTGCCCCGGACCGTTACGACCGAGCTCTGAAGAAACGAAGTCATGTCCATGCCTCGCACCGACCGCAGAGAGCCCATCCGACTCGTCGATGTCTTGCGGCAATTGCCAGAGCGTGAGCTCGAGTCGCTGATCACTCGGCTGCGGATTCGCATCGACGAGGCCAAGCGCATCG
This sequence comes from Pseudomonadota bacterium, assembly GCA_003242355.1. Classification (GTDB taxonomy): domain Bacteria; phylum Myxococcota_A; class Polyangia; order Polyangiales; family Polyangiaceae; genus PMG-095. The sequence continues at coordinate 1,041 of QGUH01000354.1, read as the reverse complement.
ACGTTCCGTCGCAAGTGGCGCGTGCCCTCGTCCAACTCCCCGAGCTGCGCGATCCCGGCCTGTTGCCCGGCCCGACGCGCGAGCTCCTCTATCGCATCGCCGAGCGCGGAGGGGTTTTGCAGACCCGCTCCTTGCCGGCCGCCGTAGAGCCGCTCGTGGCGCGCGGCGTCGTGTTCGTGCGGGGCAATGGCGATGGGGTCGAGCTCCTCGTTCCGAGCGCGCATCTGCTCGTGCTTCGTCCCTGGGAGGGTGAGGACCCGCGCGGGATGCGGGCGCTTTTGAACCAGCTCACGCAGGAGGTCGCGGCCAGCATCGCTGCCCACTACCTCGGGCGCCCGGCGACGCCCCCCGTGGCGCTTTGCCTCGAGCCCGCGTGGGAGGTGTTGAGCAACCCCGAGCGGCTCGCGCGGGAAATCGAGGAGCTTGCGCCGCTCGAGAAGAAGCTGTTGCTCGCCATCGACAACGTCGGCGGCGAGGTCGATACCGAGGAGCTGCTCGATCTCGAACGAGAGCCGATGCGCTTGCGTGGTGCGACGGGCGCGACGCCCTCGCGTCGCGGGGTCGGATTCGCGCTCGAGCGTCGTGGTCTGTTGATTCCCATCCACCCGAACCGCCACGTGATCCCGACCGAGGTGTCGGCGATCGTGGGCGCGGAGCGGCGCGCGGAGCGCGAGGCGCAGCGCCGCGAGATCCGCTCGTTCGTGCTGGGCGAAGATCACGCGCCGCGCCGCGCGCGGTTCGTCGACGATCCGGCGCCGCTGGCGCTCGCGATGGCGCTCGCCGTGCGCGACCCATCGGTCGAGGTGCGCCCGGGCGTCGGCACGCCGCGCTCGCTGGTCGCGAAGTTCGCGACGCGTTTCGGCCGAGACCCGGAGACGGTGGGCTTCATCGCGGCGCTGAGCCGCGCGATTGGGCTCTGGGATCCTTCTGTCCTTTATACAAATCGACGGCTGCGGCCAAAGAGGAAAGTGAGATCTTCGAGTGCCGCCGTAGCATAAAAAAAAAAAAAACACTTAACAACATCACGCAGTACAGCATTCA
>QGUH01000353.1 GCA_003242355.1 Pseudomonadota bacterium | reverse complement strand
AGCTGGAACAACCAGCTCGTCATCGACGTTGCGGCGGGCACGATCACCGCGAGGACGACGGGGTTTCGCTTCGTCAACGTGAAGAGCGGAATGGCCCTCGACGTCGAGGGCGGCTCGACGCAGAACAACGCCGATATCGTGCAAACCGCGGGGAGTGACTCGGAGAGCCAGGTCTGGAGACTGAACTACGACGGCTCCGGATACTTCCGCATCACGAACTCGAAGAGCGGTAAAGTCCTGGACGTTCCCGACGAGTCGACCGCCGATGGCGTCGAGCTGATTCAGTACGACAATCACGACGGCGACAACCAGGTGTGGCGAATCGTCGACCTGGGCAACGGTCAGTTCAAGCTCCGAAACAAGAAGAGCAACAAGGTCGCGGCGGTGGTTCAGGGCTCCACCGCGGAAGGGGCCGCGGTCGAGCAGCGCACCGAAGGATCGGGTGACGAGCAACGGTGGACCATCGTCCCGGTCCCTTGAGCAATCACCCGCGCCGCCGAGCGCGCCACTCGTGTCGCCGAGCTCGGTCTCCGAAATCGCAAGGCGGCTCCATCGAGATCGGTCGTTGGAACGCACCCCGCGCGTGAGCGCGCCCGTTCGCCGAGCTCCGTCGTTGCAACGCAACGAGCGTGAGCCTTGCCTCCGCCGAGATGGGCACTGGAACGCAACCAGACTCCCGAGCCTGTCGCGAGCGCTCCCGTCGCCGAGCGCGCCCACGGAACGGAAACCAAGCTCGCGAGCAACCGAGCCGGTCGCCGAGCTCGGTCGCTGGAATGCGACCCGCCCGTAGAGCGGAGGCGGGAAAACGACAAGAACCCGAAGCGTAAGCAGCCCCGCCCTCCGAAGCGGCCGTCTCGGAAAGCTCGGAAAAACACCTATCGAGAGCGACCGAGGGCGGGTCGAGAACGCGCGCAACGCATGTGGGCGCAATACCAGTCGGGCGAGCTGCGGTTCGAACCGGCACTCCGGAGAGGGCGAGCCGCCCACTTTACGGCCGTCGCGACTCGCGATTACCCTCGAGGGGCGGTGAGGCAAGAAGACTTCGACGGGCTCGTGCGCAGGCTGGGGCAGTCGGCGGAATCGACGCCGGGGTTGTACCGGCTGCGCGTCGCTGCGTTCGCGGCGCTGGGATATGTGGTCTACTTTTCGCTGATGGTGGCGACTCTGGGGCTCGTCGTCGGCATCGGCGCGTTCATGCTGCTCAAACCGAGCCTGTTCTTGCTGAAGCTCGGGTGGCAGGTCGGCATTCCGCTCGTCGTCTTCTTGGGGGTGATGGTGAAGGCGCTGAAGGTCTCGGTGCCCGAGCCGCAGGGGTTGCCCGTCGAGCGCCACCAAGCCCCCGCCCTCTTCGCGATCATCGACGCCGTTTCGAAGCGGCTCGACGTCCCGCGCCTCGAAGCCGTGTTGCTCACCGAAGATTACAACGCGGCCGTCGTGCAGGTGCCGCGGTTCGGTCTGCTGGGGACCAAGAGCTACTTGATGCTCGGCATTCCGCTCCTCCTCAGTCACTCGAAGGAGGACGTCACCGCGGTGATCGCCCACGAGTTCGGACACCTGAGCGGCAACCACAGCCGCTTCTCGGGCTGGGTCTATCGCTCGGTGCGCTCTTACGCGCAGGTCCTCGACGCCGTCGAGGGCAACCGGTTGCTCGAGCGCTTTCTGAACTGGTACGTGCCGCGCCTCGATGCGTTGAGCTTCCCGCTGCGGCGAAAGAACGAGTACGAGGCCGACGCGGCTTCGGCGGAAGTCGTGGGCACGGAGCGCGCCGGCCAGGCGCTCACCAACGTCCACGTTCGTGCGGCGCTGGAGCCCTCGTTCTGGGAGGGCATCAAGAAAAAGGTCCATCAAACCCCGCATCCTCCCGCAGACCTGTTCTTCGATTGGGAGCATTACTGCAAGTCTCAATCTCCCGAGGACGCGGCGACGGCTCTCGAGCAAGCGCTCGAGGAAGAGACCGGAAAGACAGACCCGCATCCGGGCCCTTCCCGTCCCCTGAACCGGCCCCGGCGCCCGCCGAAGCCCGAGCCGCCCTCGGAGCCGAACGCCGCGCGCGCTCTGCTGGGCGACCAGTACCGCTACTTCGTCGAGCAGATGGGGTTTCGCTGGTCGGCGGGCGTGCACGAGGGCTGGACGCGTGAGCACCAGCGGCTCGCCGCGGCCCGACAGCGCGTGCAGGAGCTCGAGCAGCTCGGCAATCAGCGCCCGCTCGACGTCGACGAAGCCTTCGAGCTTGCCGACAAGAGCGAGGACGTCCACCTCGAGCGCGATCCCCTCCCCCTCTACCAGGCGGTGCTCGCCCTCGCCCCCTCTCACGTCGGAGCGCGCTTCGCGGCCGCGCGGCTCTTGCTCCAGCGCGGGGACACGGCGGGAGTCGAGCTGGCGCAGGGTCTGGAACGAGACGCCGATCCGAAGCTCAGAATGCACGTAAACGCGATGCTCGCGAGCTTTCACGCGCGGCGCGGCGACGAGAATGCCGCCAAGGAGAGCCTCGCCCGGGGGCAGCAGGCCTTCGAGACCGAGCTTCGGCGCGAACGCGCGCGCGAGGCGCTCCGGACCAACGACACGTTCGCGCCGCCCGCGCTTTCCGACGAGGAATTGCGGAAGCTCCGTGAAACCCTCGAGCTCTTCCCGCAAGTGCGACGCGCGTACCTCGTGCGGAAGCTGATCGACGGCGAAGTCGAAGGCTACGTGCTGGCGCTCGACGTCGGGCTCAAGGAGCGCGTCGTCGAAGACGAGACGCTCGTTCGCCGCGTTCTCGACGCCGTCACGTTGCCCGGCCATTCGTGGTGCATTCGCCTCGATCAGAACCGCGCCTTCAGAAAACCCATCACCCGGGTGCCGAACGCGCTCGTCTTCGAGGCGTGATCGGAACCCGGAGCGCCTGGTGGTTCGCCCGAACGCGCCGAGCGCTTGCCCGTGTCGGGCGCGTCGCGTAGTCAGCCTTCGATGAGCAACGACCTTTCGCGCGTGCTCTCCCGTGCCGTGCAGCCCTCGGTGGACGTGCCGCCCTTCTGGCGCATTCGGCCGCCCGGCGCGCCCGAGCCCGACGGCGGCGTTCGCATCGTGCTCGAAGCGGGGCCCGGGTTCGGAGACGGCGCTCACGAGACCACCCAGCTCTGTTTGCAAGCGATGGCTGCCGCGCCGCGCGCTGCGAGCGCGCGCATGCTGGATTTCGGCTCGGGGTCGGGCGTGCTGTCGATCGGCGCGGCACGACTCGGCCTGTCCGTGGACGCCGTCGAGATCGATGCGGCAGCCATCGAGCATGCGGCGCACAACGCAGGGCTCAACGGTGTCGCGAGCTCCATTCGCGTCCACCGCACGCTCGACGCTCTGCAAGGGCCCTACGCGCTCGTCGTCGCCAACATCCTGCGCCCCGTGCTGCTGAGCTTCGCGCCCGCGCTCGTTTCACGCCTCGCCGCGAACGGAACCCTGGTGCTCTCGGGATTGCTCTCCACGGACGTCCCCGAGATCATCGCCCGGTACTCGGCCCTGCTCGGCGGGCGTCGCCCCACCGTCCACGAGCGCGGCGAGTGGCGCGCCGTCGTGTTCTGGGCGCCCCGCGCTCCGTGAAGCCGAGGGTTCAGGGGGCCAGGGTGCGCGTGCCAACGCAGCGGTTGTTGAGGCACACGGCGGAAATCGCCGGCTGGTAGGCACAGGCGACGGCAGGGCACGGCGGTCGGTCGCACGTTTTCGGGTAATTGGCCTCGTACGCATCGCGGTGCCGCACGTTGATCGCGTGCCGGCAGCCACACGGGTCCCCACAGCAACCCGGGGCGGAGGGGCAAGAGAGCACGCAGTCGGCCGAGCTCTGGCACCAGTACGGGTCCTTCGAGGCTTCGCGAATCTCCGCTTCCGAGAGCGGCTCGGGCACGACGAGGACGACCTCCTCCGTGCAAATCGAAACGGTGGTGGGCGGCGCGATGGGGCGGACGACGTAGCGTCCCGGAGCGAGCGGCTTCGTGCACGGCTCGCGGCCGTCGAGCATCACCATGGCTTCCGCGAGGGTCCGAACGTCGTGGGGCGCGATCGTGATCCTGCGCGTCGGTGCCCAGCCAACACACGCCCCGGACGCGCACGTTCCGTAATAGTCGTAGCCCGGTCCGAGCCCTTCGAAATCGATGGGCCCGTTGGGGCACCGCTCGGGGACGTCGAAGCTCACCGTGGTTCCCGTGCGGTTTCGAGCCTGTACGCGAAGCTTCCGCGTCCGACCGAATTCCTGGATATCGATGCTCAAGACGATCGTGCAAGCGCGGTCGTTCTCGCGATGCCCCTCCGTGCGGTGCTCGGGCTCGGACGGCGCGGGAACGCTCCCTGGGACCTCGAGCGGCGTGGGCGACACCGTAAGGGGCGCAGCGGGCGGGGTCGAGGTCTCCGGTCGTGCCCGGAGCGTGTGCGTCGCGCCGTGATGCCCGGTCCGAGGCGAGGGCTCGTGTTGGCAAGCCGCAACACACGACCACGCGACGATGAAGGAAGCCGAAACCGCGCGCATGATCCCTTCATCGTACACGGCGCTCCTCGGCCAAACTACACCCCTTCGGCGCGCGCCCCCACGAAGCAGCAGGCAACCCGGATTTCGGCTCCTTCGCCGGGGTACGGCGAGGTCGAGACTCAGACCTCGGGCGCGACGTCGCTGACGATGAAAACGATCGCGTCCTCCGTGCCGGGATTGCGCGCCTGGTGCGCGCTGCCGCGATCGATCCAGCACGCCTCTCCTGCCGCGACGCGCTCCACGCGGTCGTCCAGCACGAGCTCGAGCGTCCCGGAAACCACGTAGAGCACGTGGCTGCGCAGGCAGCGATTCGGGTCTTCGAATCCCGGCGCGAAGCGGAGGAGCACGACGCGTCGGCCCTCGACGGCCTTCTTCTGTTCGAGCGGGTGAGTCGGACTCTGCTCCCAATGCATGCTCGGGAACGGAACGCGCGTGACGGCCATGACGGCCCGTATACTCCCTGCGGCCCGCCGTCTCCATCGATCCGCGCTCACGTATCTCCGTCGAACCCAGCCGGCGCAACGGAGCACGAGCATCCGGAAGGGCGGCCCCGATCCCCAGGGGCCCAATCTGCGCACGCATGCCTCGGTGCCCGCAACCCGCGAAGCGAAACACGAGCCGTACTCTCCCCAAGCTCGCGCAACTCGCGACGCCCGCTCACTACGTGCCGGGGTGCATCAGCTGACGCCAGCCGGCCACGAGATAAGCCGCGTGCCCGGA
>QGUH01000352.1 GCA_003242355.1 Pseudomonadota bacterium | reverse complement strand
CCCTATCAATACCACTTTCCTTTTTGGCGTGGGCTGTTGTTTTGTTAAAGTGCGGTTCGCTTCGCTCACCGCGGGCTCGCGTCCGCTCGCAGAATGTGACGTCAGTGAGTTCCTTTTGGGGGAGGGCCGTATCCGGGTTGGCCTCGTACAGCGAAGCAACGCGCCGTTACTGTGACTTACCCCTGGCCCCCTCGCGCCGAGAGCGCCTCCACGGAATCTGACGCCGATTAGTCAGCAGGTTCCCCGTAAACCACGCCGCGGCCTTCCGTCGCGAGGTACACGCGGCCGAACACCCGCGGATCGCCGACGACTTCGTGAATCCAACCGTACTGGTGCCGATCGTCGTTCACGCGGACGAAGCTCTGGCCCTCGTCGGTGGATCGGAAAATGCCCGTCGTGCCGCCGATGGTCGCCCAGACGTAGATCGCAGGATACGACGCGCCGTCGGCGGCGCGCCCGAAGCCCACGCGGAACGCGGCGCTCGCGGCCGCTACCTTTTGAAAGGTCGCGCCGGCGTCGACCGACCGAAATAGCCCGCCCTCGCGCGCCGTGAGCCACAGGTGGCCGGCGTGGCCGGGCACGGCCGCCATCATGCCGTCGGTCGCCGCCCAGTCCGGCACGGCGGGCAGCCCACTCGCTCGAGCTTCGAAGGTCGCGCCGCGATCGGTGCTCGCGTACACCGTGCCCGCGATCGGATCGAAGGCGTAGAAGATCGCCGGGTCCACGCGGTCGGCGATGGGTGGCGTTCCCGTGGGAACGCCGCCTTGCGAAGGCGTCCACGTGCTGCCCGCGTCGTGCGAATACGCGAGCGCAGCGTCTTGCGGTCCCCAAACGATCGCGGTGCCGTCGGCGGAGATCGCGATGGAGCGCGTCCCTCCGCCCTTCGCACCCGCGGGAAAGGTCGCGAAGTCCGTCCAGGTCGTGCCCCCATCGATCGATCGCGCGCCGTACGGCACCGCATCGAAGGTCTTCACGAGCGAGAGCGGCGCTGCCTCGGCGAACGCAATCGAGCGCGTCGTTCCCTTGAGCGGCCGGTGACGCCCCGCGGGCGGCGACACCCCGAGATCCGCATGCACGAACCCGTCGATGTCGCCCATCGCGGAGAGCAACGGAGCGCCTTCGGGAGGGCTCGCGATTTGAAGCGGCACCGTTTGCTCGATGCCGGCGCTCTCGAACGCGCACGTGCGCGTGGGCGTATCGATGCCGCGGCATCCGAACACGCCGTATCCCGTCACGAACAAGAGGCGGCTCGGATCGTGCGGATCGAGCTTTGCGTCCGCGAGCCAGTGCGGGTTGCTGTCTTTCGCATAGGGCGCCACTGAGTAATCCCAGGTCGCGCCGGCGAGCAGGGGGGTGAAGCTCGCGCCGCCGTCCGTGCTCCGATACACCTCGTCGCCGGGCGCCCAGCGGTCCAGCGTGCTCACGATCACGTGATCGGGATTCGCCGGGTCGAGCGATATCCCGGAGAAGCCGTACATGCCGGTGGACGGCGTGATCTTCGTCCACGTGCCCGTGTCGACCGCGTAGCGGTACACGTCGCCCGTCGTCGCATCGTTGGGGCCCGGCACGTTGGCGTACGTGAGATACAGCACGTTGCCCGCAATGGCCGCGCGCACCGCCATCACTCCCGTGGGTTGGCCCGCCACTTCCGCCCACGTCGCGCCGCCGTCCTGGCTGTGCCACAGGCTCGCCGTGGTGTTCGCCACGCCGACGAACAGGCGCGGCGTCGGCATGCCGGCAGCTCCGCTCGCCGCGTGGAACGCCACGAAGCTCACGTTGGTCGGCGAAAAACTCGAAATCTTGGTGAAGCTCTCGCCCCCGTTGGTGCTCTCCCACAGGCCGTCCCGCGTCGTGCCCATCACCAGGCGCGAGCCGAGGTGCGGATCCACCTCGAGGCGTTCGCCGGCGCCGCGACCGTCCTCGTTGCCACCCACCTTGAAGGGCAGCGCGAACCTCGTCCACGTCTCGCCGCGATCGTTCGAGCGCAAGAGCGCGCCCATCCCCGCCCAAGACTGCGTGTACTTGCCGGTCATGAGGTACACGCGCTCCGGATCGTTCGGGTCGAGCGCGAGCGAGAGCACGCCCATGAAGTCGGCCTCGTCGCGCCCGAGCGCGTCGGTGAGCGGCTTCCACCGGGAGCGCTCCGGCTCCCAGCGGTACGCGCCGCCCATGTCCGTCCGCAAGTAGACCAACCCGGGAGTCGTCGGGTGGAAGTGAATGCCGGTGACGAAGCCGCCGCCGCCCACGACGACGTTGCGCCACACGTATCCCGCGGCATTCGGGTCCTCGGGTTCGGGCGGGAGAGGCGGCGCGGTCATTCCGCCTGCCCCCGCGGAACCGCCCAACGAACCCGCAACGCCGCCGCCCGGGTCCGTACCCGCAACGGGAGCGCCGCCGCTCACGCCCCCGGTTCCGCCTGCTGCGCTCGTGCCCCCGCCGTCGGGGCTCGTCCCCCCGCCGCCCGGGCTCGTGCCTCCGACGCCCGCGGTCGGCATCCCCGCCGCGCCCGACGGGAGCCCGCCCGAGCCCAGGCCACCGTTTGCCGTCGGGGAGCCTCCGGAAGCCGGCGACGTGCCGCCCGAGCCCGGATTCGGCGCGGTGCCGTCCGTGTTGCCGCACGCGACCAGCACGGAAAACGCGGTCAGGAGCTCGGCCAGGGCCCGGCCGTTCCCTCGACGAGATGGGTGCGGACGGAAGGAGCCTCGGCGATCGGTCGGCGGCATTTTGGCAATTGGGTGCCGTCAGCCGCCGCCGCCGGGCGGCTCATTTCTCGTAGACCTGCGCCGCCGCCAGGCCAGACCCGCCTGCGACCTGCATCACCACCTTGGCGGGCGCCGCGACCGGGAACGCCCACTTGTAGCAGTTCGGCTTTTTTCCAACGACGGCCGTCGCGCCCGTGTCGTTGTCGACGGCGAGCACGGGGTCGAGCCCGGGCAGCGGGGTCACGAGCACGAGCTGCACGTTGATCTCCGTCACCGGCGGCAGGGCCGTCGCCACGACCGAGTAACACTTCTGTGGCTGCAGCTGGATTTGCCCTTCCAGCGTCTGGCCCGTCTGGAAGCTGCCCGCGAGCGGCGAGCCGAGCGGCTTTGCACCCGCGATGGTGTGGGTCCGCGCGAGCTCGTTCAGCACTGGCTGCACGACGGCGGCCGCCGCGGGATCGATCGGCTGCGCCGAGCCGCTCGCCCCAACAGCGCCCGTCGGAGCCGGGCTGCCCGCGGCGCCGGCGGCAGGCAACGACGGCGTTCCGGCGACACCGCCCGTTCCCCAAGGGGTGGTCCCGGGCTGTCCACCCCATCCTTCGGGCGGCGGAGCGGGGGGTGGATAGCCGCTTGGGGGATACTGGGCCGGCATTCCCGCGGCTCCTGCAGCGGGCGGCGTTTCGTAGGGCGGCGCTCCGTATGCACCCCCTGCACCCGCGTAACCGGTGTACTGCGGTTGACCCTGGATGTACCCGCCGGTCTCGGCTTCGCGGTCCGGCTTGCACCCGAAGCCGACGGCGACGAGCGTCGCCGACCCCAAAGCGACGTGCACGATGCGTGATCGAGCTCGGGAAGCGATCATGGGCGCGGAGGCTACACCCTCCGCCGCAGCGTGCCGAGCGGAATCACGCTCCGAAATCAGCGTCCGCTCGCGGCGCGCACTGCCGCGCGGTGCTTGCGTGCGTGCTCGACCTGCTCGGAGCGATCGATCGAAACCACGTGATCCCCCTGCCGCACCCGACGCGCCACGAACACCTGCTCCCCGCCGCCGACGCGGGTCACGAACCCCTCTGCCGCGATTCGCTGTCCGGGTTGCACCTGGATTCCGCCGAGCCGTTTCGGGGAACCGAGATCGAGAACGAGGCGCCGGTCGCCGCGCGCCGTGCGGATCTGAACCACGACGAGGCGGATGTCGGTGCCGCGCACGTCGACCCCTTTGTTCGCGATCACGGTCCCGCTCACTCGACGCAATCGCAGCGTGCGCTGTCGCGCCTTTGCCGGCGTTTCGGTGACCGGGCGCGGAACCTCGGCGCGCGTCGCCGCGGGTCGGGGCGTCTTGGGGAAGCTCGGCTGCGCGGACGCCGGGAGCGCGGCTCCGAGAACGACCAGGGCGGTTGCCCAGGGGTGGATTGGCCGTGTGCGTCTCACGGTTCGCCGTTCTTCGGACGAGCAAGGCACGTGCCGCTCGGTTATCGTCGTGCGGCGCATGCGCGTCGCGCTGATTTCGGACGCACACTTCGGCCCTCCCGCGTACTACGCGGGCAAGCTCCGCAAGCTCACCCATCGGGCAGAAGAGCTCACCCGTCGCTTCGTCCGACGGATGAACGAGGTCGAGCGTCCCGAGCTCGTCGTCAACCTCGGCGACGTCATCGAAGACGAGAGCCGCGAGCGCGATCTCGAAGCCTACTCACGCTTCATCGACGTGCTGTCCGGCCTCGAGGCGCGCGTGGTCCACGTGGCCGGCAACCACGACCAGGTGCACCTCGGCGACGACGACCTGCGTCGTCTGTGGAAGCACGAGGGGGAGCTCTTCTACTCTTTCGACCAGGGAGATTTCCACTTCGTCGTTCTGCGCACGGTGGAGATTCGGGACACCGCCGTCCACCTGCCGAGCGAACAGCTCCTCTTCGTCGAGGCGGATCTCGCCAAGACGACGCGCCCCACGGTCGTTCTGATGCATCACCCCGCGAGCGAGCAGGTGCTCGCGGGCAATCGCTGGTTCGAGCGCGCTCCGCACCTTTGCCGCGTGGCCGAGCGGCGCGCGCTCCGCTCCGTGATCGAGAGGTCGGGCAAGGTCGTGGCCGTGTTCAACGGGCACGTACATTGGAACCACCTCGACGTGGTCCGCGGGATTCCCTACGTCACCGTCCAGAGCCTGATCGAGAACCTCGACGACGACGCACCGGGCCGGCCAGCGGCCGCGTACGCCGTGTGCGATCTCGAGACGCACCGGCTCACCATCACGGTTCACGGGGAGGAAACCGTGCGCTACCAGATAGAATCGTGAAACGGCCACCGTCGATCGAGCCGATCGAGGTAGAGCCACCCGCACGGTCGTCCGTAGCGGGGATCATGGACCGAAGTCGAAGGAGCCCGGGCAACTGACGTGGAGCCGCAAGAGCTCGACCAGGCCATCGAGGAGCTCGAGATCCGACTCGAGCGCCTGCGCGCCCTCTACGAGCAGAACTTCCTGGGCATGGAGAAGATCGAGCCCACGGTGGGGCGAAAGGACGTAGATT
>QGUH01001375.1 GCA_003242355.1 Pseudomonadota bacterium | reverse complement strand
CTCACGATCACCTCTCAACGCTTCGCGATGCGCGGCTTCATCCGTGCGCGCTCGCCCGAGAGGCCAAACGGCTCACGATCAGCTCTCGTAGCTTCGCGATGCGCGGCCCTGGTCACGGCCGCGGCCCAAGCGCGTACGCAAGAGCTCACGATCATCCCTCGAAGCTTCGCGATGCGCGGCAGGCGCATCGCGGTCTTCCCCTCGTTCTTCGCAACGCGTGGAACCGCCGCGCGCCCCGTTTCATGCGTTGGTGGTGCCCGGCAGCCCCCCGCGCCGATGCGGCTCGGCCGCGAGCACCTGCTCGATGACCGCGAGCAGACGGAGCGGAGTGACGGGCTTCCCCACGACGGCGTCCACCCGGGGCCGCGGCTCGCAGCGCTGCGTTGCCTCACTCCGGGACGAGTGAGCCACGCGTATCACTTCGGGACGCTCGCGCGCGATCCGCTCGAAGAGGGCCGGGGCTGGGATGCTCGGCAGCTCGAGATCCATCACCACGACGTCGTAACCCCCGCTAGACAGCCGAGAAATCGCCATCTCGCTGCTGGTCGAAAGCTCGACCGCGTAGCTCGGGCGCAGCTTCGCGAGGGCTCGGCAAAGGCTGCGACCACTCACGCGGTCGTCATCGATCACGAGAATTCCTAAGGTTTTGGGGACTGGCTCGGGAGCGAGCGAAGCGGTTCGGGACATCGCACTCCCAGCCCTCTGCAAAGGTCGATCCGCCCACCCGAACCCCCACGAACCGACTCGCTGACGAAGCGAACAGCATGCATCAGCGGCTGGAGCCCTCCAGCACTCGAGGTCCAACCCGTTCGACGGCAGCTGTGGGGTGCGACCTCTCGGCTGCGAGCCCGCGAGCACCCCACAGCCGGTGCCCGCGCCCCTCGCCGTTCGGTGGCCTGCCGGCTCCTCCTGTCGCACCCGCGGACCGTTGACCGGCAACTCTGAACAGGGCGTCGGCGGGGCAAGGTCGCCGACGTGAACGCGCGCCCCGCGGGCAGTTCCGCGCTGGAATGCCGGGGGCCCCCTCCAGCCCGCTCGCCGCCGCCGACGCTCACGCCCGCCGAACCATCATCGCTCGGCGATCTCGGCGCCCGGAAGGCTCAGGGCCCTGCTTGGGGACTGCCTCCACGGCTTGGCGGCCTGAAACCGCGAACCCCGGCCAGAGCGCGGCCCAACACTCTCACCGACACCGGCCGCCCGCCCTGCCTCCCCCGCCGGAACGGACGCGCCGTTCACGAGAGGCTTGCGCCGGCTTCGGGACCGACTAACGTCCGACCCGCCATGGAACCGGGCCTCGTCACGCTCGCCAAGATCGTCGGCACCCTCGTCGCCGCCATCAGCATCATCCCCCTGATCTTCCTCGCCGCCCCCGGAGACGAGACCGAGCCCCAGGACCGCCTCGACTCCGAGCACAAGGCCTGAGTCGCGCCCCTCAGCGCCGCACGGGCTCGCGCGGCACCCGCAGGCGCATCGGCGCTCCGCAACCCCAACCCCCCGACCGC
>QGUH01001374.1 GCA_003242355.1 Pseudomonadota bacterium | reverse complement strand
TACTTCTTCTTTTTTGCTGGACCGCTCGAATTTTGTAAGTGAAAGGTCCAGGCTGCTTCCGGCCGGCCAGCGCCGCGATCGCGTCCGCGTCGAGCAGCGCCACCGGGGCGTGGTGCATGCAACGGTCGAGCTCGAGCAGCTCGCCGTCGACGAGCTTGGGATCGGTGCCGAGCACCACCAGCGCGCCGAGCGCCGCTTGCCGGTGCGTCAGGTGCTCGAGCTCGCGCGAGACCAGGGCGAGGCGTTCGACCCGGTCGCGATCGAGCGGGTTCTTCCCGAGCTCGGCGAGGATCGTTTCCATGCCACGCTCGAGCAGCGTGCGCGCGACCTGTGGCTCGAACACCCGGAGCAGCACGAGGTCGAGCCCGTCCGGATCGTCGGGAACTTCCGCGAGCAACTCCGTGGCCGCCGTGAGCGCCGCCTCGGGGCGCTCGAGCTTGTCGCGGTAGATCACGAGCGCGAGCCGGGCCGCATCGGCGCGACCGCTCGCGGTGGCGCGCTCGTGCATCAGCGTTTCGAGGACGCGCACCGCGCATTCGTAGTCGCGGGCTCCCATCGCGGCGCGTGCGAGCCGTTCGCGCACGGCGAGCGTACAGAGCCCGTTTTCCTCGAGCTCGAGCAGCAACGCGAGCGCCCGTTGGGGCTCGCCGAGCCGCACGTCGTAGACGTCCGCGGCCGCGATACCGCTCATCAGGCGCTGGTCTTTGGGGGCGATCGGATGGCGAGCGAGCCGGGCGAGGCTCTCGGCCGCGTCCTCGTAACGCCCGAGCGACAGGTGGATTTCGCCAGAGAGCGCCAAGGCGCCGATGTGCTCGGGGTCGAGCGCCTGCACTTGTTCGAGCATGCGCAGCGCCGCCTCGCGATCGCCGAGCTCGCGCAGCGCCCGCGCGCGCTCCCACGAGAGCTTGACGAGCTCGGGCAGATCGTCGACCACCTCGAGGCGCCGGTCGACCAACGCGATGAGGCGTGCGTGATCCTTGTTCGCGCGAATCATGCGGAGCGCGCGCCAGAAGGTTTCGCCGCGGCGCACGTCGCGCTCGGCGGCGCGGACGAGCGCGAACTCTCCGCGGATGGGATCGTGGAGCTCGTCGAGCAGAATCGTCGCGGCTTCTTCCCACAAGCGGGCGCCGAGCTCCGGATCGCCGACGGCGTCGCCGAGGGCGGCGCTCGCTTCCGCCACGGTCGACCGGTCGCCGGCGGCAATCGCAGCGGTGCGCAGTCCCTCCCAGCCGATCACCTCGTCGGGGTGCGCTTCCACCACCTCGCGAAAGCTGGCCATCGCCGCCTGGACGTCGCCGGCCGCGAGCTGGTTCATCGCCGCGAGCGCTTTCACCGTGGATGCGCTCTCCTCACCGAAGAACGGCGCCGCATCGAGCAGCGCGCGCGCCCGACGCGCCGGATTCTGCCCGGGGGGCGAACGCTCGAGCTCGATGAGGCGCGCCGCGGGCGTCGTAGGCGGCGACGCGAGCCCACCGGGCTCGAGCCCGGCGCGCGCGGCGGCG
>QGUH01000351.1 GCA_003242355.1 Pseudomonadota bacterium | reverse complement strand
ATCACCGAGGGTTGCGCAGCAAGGCTCCGGGTCTTGCATAGGGGTGGCGGGGGCGGAGGCTTCCGCCTTGGCGATCGCAAACTGGGCCTCGATCCGAGGGAGATCCTCCGCGATTGCGTTGATCGAGGTCACGGTCTCCCGCGCTTCGTGCAAGAGGTCATCGCGCTGCGTCGCGAGCTCGCTCGCCATGTCGTTGGCGCGAATGGCGAACGTCTCTGCCCGCTCGAGGACCGCCGTGCGCGCCACAGGGTCGGCGGGGTTGGCCGCGAGCGCGGAGAACGAGCCGAACAACGCGTCGAGCGACTCACCGAGGCCGGCGCCCTGGAGGTCGTTGAAGATACCCTCGATCTGCCGCAGCTTGTCGTAATGGTGGGAAGCAGCGCTGCCGAGGCCGATCGACTCGTAATAGCGTCGGCTCGTGTACACGTCCGTCGCGCGCCGAAGACCGATCGCCTCGACGGTCCCGTACGTCTGGTTGCCCACGGCCCGCGTTTGGAGCAGCGCCTCGCGCCGCACGTAGCCGGGAGTCGCGGCATTCGCGATGTTCTGGCTCGTCACCGCGAGACCGAACGAGTGCGCCGACAAGGCGCCGCGAACGGTGTTGATGAGTCCGTTCAGTCCCGCCACGACTACCCTCGCACGCTCAGCCGCCGCGGCCGCGGCAGGTCGGAAGTGTACCCATGGCGGGGCCCGCCCATGGCGATCTCGAGCACCCCGTGCAGCGAGTCGCGAGCGTGCACGAGCAAGAGTTGATTGGACAGCGCGCGCTGCTTGATCCGCTCGAGCACTGGGCGCTCGGCGTCACCGAGGCGTCCCTTCATGCCCTCGAGCGTCGGCAGCAGGGCGAGCTTCTTCTCCGTGATTGTGTCGATCGCCGTGCGGTCGAGGCGGCGCAGCGCGTCGTCCTCCTCGACGAGCAAGCGCTCGAGGTCGAGCAGCGTCTCCGTTATTTATTCCGAACCCTTCCTGGATTTCCCCCCGCGCGCTCCAGCATGCGCTCCGCGACTCGATGTAGATCCACCTCGAAGCTGCCGTCGGCCACCTGCGCCTTGAGGGCGGCGATGCGCTCCGCGCGGGCGGCCTCTCCGGCGTTCGCCAGCTCGCGCGCCTTGTCGGAGATGCGCACGTCCGCCGCGCGCGTCGGCACGGCGGCTTTGACCTTCTCGACGGGGGTAGCCGGCTGTGCAGCTCCCACCGCGGAGACGGCCATACGATGATATGCGGTGAATGCTGGGGTTCCGTTGACGGGTTTCATGGGGATCGAGCCGAAAAGCGCGGAAATGCCCCGCGCTCACCCGCTGAACGGAATCTCGTTCCGAACCTTGAGGAAAAAAATCGCCTCGAGGTCATTCCGGCTCCTTCACGCGCTCCGCGAGCGCCTGCTCGAGCACGGCCCCGAAGCCGAGCCCTCCGGCCTGAACGATGGCGTCCGCCATCGCGTCCACGATCATCGAGCCGTACAGCGATGGCGCTCCCTCGCCGAGCGAGGTCGTCTTCTCCAACGCGCCGAGCATGCGCCGCAGGAGAATCGCCTCGAACTCACGCGCCGCCTCGTTGAGCGTGCGGGGGGCCTCCTGGGCGGGAAGGGCCGGTGTGGTGAGCTCGGGAGGCGCGACCTTCATTGGATCACGACCTCCGCCCGCAGCGCCCCGGCGCTCTTGAGCGCCGACAGGATGCTCGCCAGCTCCCGAGGCGTCACCCCGAAGGTCGAGAGTGCCTGCGCCACGTCGGCGAGCGTTGCCGCACCGTCCAAGTAGGTGAGCGCGGGTGGCTTCCGCTCTTGGACGTCGATTTCGGTGTTGGGAACGACCTGGGTGGTGCCGCGCGAGAAATCGCCGGGCTGCGAAACTGCGGGCGACTCGCGGATGGCGATGGTGATGCCGCCCTGCGCGATGGCCACGGGCGAGAGCCGGACGTCCCCGCCGGCCACGATGGTTCCGGTGCGCTCGTTGATGACGACGCGCGCGGGGCTCGCGGGCTGCACCTCGAGCTCGCCGAGCCGCGAGATGAGCGCGACGGGACTGCCCCGCATCTCGGCCGGGACGCGCACTTCGATCGCGGCGCCGTCGAGCGCCCGGGCGCTGCCCGCGCCGAACGCCTCGTTCACGACGCGTGCCACGTTCTCCGCCGTGGCGAAATCCGGCGAGCGGAGGACGAGCGTGACTTTGCCGTCCACCGTGAACGCGGTGGGGATCTCGCGTTCGACGAGCGCGCCGTTCGGAACGCGCGCCGTGGTGGCGGCATTCTCGGACACGGAGCTCCCCGAACGACCGCCCACGGAGAAACCTCCGAGCACGAGCGGCCCCTGCGCCACGGCGTACGTTCGGCGATCGGCGCCGCGCAGCGGCGTCTGCAGGAGCACGCCGCCCTGGAGCGAGCGCGCGTTGCCGATGGACGACACCGTGACGTCGATCCTCGAGCCGGAACGCAAGAAGGGCGGAATGGTCGCCGTGACCACCACCGCCGCCACGTTGCGGAGACGCACTTGGCGGTCGTCCACCTGCACGCCGAGCCGCCGCAGAAGGGCCCGCAACGACTGGGCCGCGAAGGGCGCGGACGCGTCGTCGCCCGTCCCGTTCAGGCCCGTGACGACGCCGTAGCCGATGAGCTGGTTGTCCCGCGCACCGAGGACGTCCGCGACGTCCCGCAAGCGATCGGCTCGAGCCGGCCGCGGCAGCGCCAGGATGGCGAGCGCGACGAGCGCCATCGCGAAACGGAAAATCGGAAGAGGCCAGCTGGAGGACGGAAACATTGCGAGGCTCAGAAGGGGCTCACGGCGTCGAGGAACTTGGTCAGCCAACCGCGCTCGACCTGATCGTCGATGTCACCCCGACCGGTGAACTCGACGCGAGCGTCGGCGATGAGCGCCGAATCGACGGAGTTGTCCCCTTCGATGTCGGCAGGGCGAATCACGCCCGAGACGTAGAGGTGATACTCCTCGTGGTTGATCATCACGACCTTCGTCCCCTCGACGAACAGGTCGCCGTTCGGAAGCTCCTGCTTGACGTGCACGCCGATGCTGCCGCGCAGCTTACCGGCGCGCTGCGTCTGCCCCTCGCCGGCAAAGTCGGCGCGCGCGGCGAGCGCGATCAGCTCTTCGGGCTCGATGTTCGGATAGGCCCTGCGAATCGCGGGCACGAGCCCGAGCAGGTTCGACACGCCCGCTTCGCGGTTCGTTTCCTTGCTGAGCCTCGTCGTCGCGCCGCCTTGCGCGTCCGCCTCTTCGCGGATGCGAATCAGAACGACGTCGCCGACCCGCAACGCGCGCGTGTCCTCGAGAAAGCCGGCTTGCGCCTCGCTGTAGATCGACCCGACCGCGGGGCGCGCGCTCTTCTGGTTGGCGGCGTACGGGCCCGGCTGGTACTTGCGCTCGCGCGGCGTGAACGGCGCGATGTGGGAGGGTCCGCAAGCGGCCGAGAGCTCGGCCGCGACGAGCACGAGAACGAAGACGACGGAGCGGTTCACTCGACAATCACCCGCGCGGCGGATTTCGATTCGAGCCGCGCTCTCACGACCTTGCGCGTACGCACGATCTGTACCGAGAGCACTTCGCCGACGTCGGCCTGATCGAGCGCCACCGCGACGGCGCCGATGCGCGCCGGACCGCGTTCGACGAACGCGACGAGCTCTGCGCCGCGCTCGACGGCGAAGCGCGCCGCTTCCGGCCCGATCCGGAACGCCCCGGTGACCGGAACGACCATCGGCGCCGCCGCGCCTTCCGTCAACAATTCGACACTGACCGTCGCTTTGACGGTCCCCTCGCGCTTCGGCAGCTTCGGCATGCGCACGCCGACGATTTCGGTGCGCGGAGAAATCACGAGGGGACGCCCCGGCAAAAGCTGCTCGAGCGTCACCCCTTCGGGGAGCGCGGCGACCACCTGCGGCCGCACCCATGCCGAGAACTCTTCGCCGGTGAGCCGTCGTGCAGCGCTCTTCACCCGAACGGATGCCGGCACCTGCACGGCGCTCGGAGCAATCCCCCGTTCCTCGAGCGCACGCACCACGTCCGCGCGGAGAATCTGTCGCGTGCCTCCGGGCGGCGGCGCCGGGCCGACGTCGAGCGTTCGGAGCGCCGCGGGAGCCCCGTCGAGCAAATCGCCGAGGGTGACGCGCGCGCGCTCCACGACGCGCACGCCGTCGGCGGCCGCCGATTGCGCGAACAGGACGAGCGCGAGACCGAGCAGAGCGCGACGCATGGGGATCACCGAAGCTGCGTCGCGGCCCGCAGCATCTCGTCCGCCGTCGTGATCACTTTCGTGTTGATTTCGTAGGCGCGCTGCGCGGCAATCAGGCCGATCATCTCCTCGACGATCTCGACGTTGGCGCGCTCGAGCGAGCCTTGGAGCAGCGTCCCGCGCCCGTCGTTCCCGGGCTCGCCGATCTGCGGTTCACCGCTCGCCTCGGTCGCGATGAGCAAATTGTGGCCAATCGCGCGCAGACCCGCGGGGTTGACGAAGGTCGCGATCGTGATCCGCCCGAGCTCGACCGGCGCCGCTTCTCCGCCCAGGATGGCCGACACCGTGCCGTCGGCCGCGATGGAGACGTCGGTTGCGCCTTCCGGAACCGTGATCGGCGGATCCAGGGGCAAACCCTCGGGGGTGACGATGCGTCCCTGTCCGTCCTTCTGGAACGTCCCGGCGCGCGTGTACGCCGGAGTGCCGTCCGCCTGTTGAACGACGAAGAAGCCGTTGCCTTCGATCGCGACGTCGAGCGGGTTGTTCGTATTCTGCAGCGCTCCCTGCTCGAAGACGCGGGCCGTGCCGACGACCCGCACGCCCGAGCCGACCTGAAACCCCGTGGGCGAGACCGTGGTCGCGCCGGTCGGCGCACCGGGCGCCCGAATCGTTTGGTAGAGCAGGTCCTGGAAGTCGACGCGCTCGCGCTTGTAGCCGACGGTGTTCGCGTTGGCGATGTTGTTCGAAATGCCCTCGAGTTGGGTCTCTTGGGCGCCCATGCCCGTCGCTGCGATGTGGAGTGCTCTGAACATCCGGTGTCTCCGACGCGACGACAAGCAAGGCTCGCGCCAGCGCGCGTTGCGCGCGCGGCGCCGAATGCTCAGCTCGGCGCACCCGCGTGCGCCGCGTCTTCGTCGCTCCCACTCCCGGCGTCCCCCGCCGCACCCGCGTCCATTCCCCCGCCGCCGTTCGCCGTTCCACCCGTGCTCGGCAAACCCCCGCGGGACCTTTGCGAGGCCCCCCACCCCTTTCCCCCCCCCCCCCCGTCCCCCTTCC
>QGUH01000350.1 GCA_003242355.1 Pseudomonadota bacterium | reverse complement strand
GCAGGCATCAGGGTCTCTCTCCGTTTGCCCCGAAGTGCAGCCCGTATGCCACGTGCGTTTGTTCAATGATTCCATATGGTTGCGTCAGTGGGGGCGATTGCGGTGTCTCTCGCCTGGGTCTCCGATGACCCGCCCCGAGCCCGCCGGGGCGGCGCTTAGTCCAGGGGATCCGCGACGTCAGCGCGCCGCGGGCGGGTGGGTCACGCGTGACCCATCATCCCCGGCTGGGCGTTCGAATTCGGAAAACCCTATGGTTTTCGCTAGTTTCAACAGAGGGTCCCGGATGACTCACGCCGGGACGCGTGGGCCAGGCGCGGCCCGCGTGCGGCTCGCAAACCACGGCGTTCGCGGTCGCCGGGTGGCTCGGGGTCTGAAGTCCCCGGCCCGAGTGCCCGTTTGTTGTGTTGCCCGGTTGGGCAGTGAGAAGATCGTGCACCAGTGAGCAGCATTCCGCGCGAACGAGCCTGACATGGGAGAAGGAAAGAACCTGGTCGGCGTCGATATCGGGTCGTCTGCCGTCAAGGTCTGCCAGGTCAAGGAGACCCGGCGCGGCTTGAGCCTCGTGCGCTTCGGTTACGTGCCGCTCGCTCCCCAGGTCATCACCGACGGCCAGGTGATGGATTCGGGCGCGGTGATCGCCGCTCTGCAGCGCGCTTTTTCGGAAGCGAAGATTCGCCAGCGGGAATGCGCGCTCAGCGTCTCGGGGCAGACGGTCATCATCCGAAAAATCGTGGTTCCGATGATGACCCCCCAGGAGCTCGACGAGCAAATCCAGTGGGAGGCCGAACAGCACATCCCGTTCGACATTCGGGACGTGCACGTCGACTATCAGGTGCTGCGCCGTCGTCCCGAAGCGAGCCAGATGGACCTTTTGCTCGTGGCCGCGAAGCGCGACCAGATCGAAGCGTATGCGGAGCTCGCGCGCAGCGCACGGTTGAAACCCGTGGTGTGCGACATCGACGCGTTCACGGTCCAGAACGTGTTCGAGCACTCCCGCGGCCTGCCCGAAGATCAGACGATCGCGATCATCAACGTGGGGGCCAGCTTGTCGTCGCTCAACATCGTCGCCAACGGCGTCAGCGCGTTCACGCGGGAAATCGCCAACGGGGGCAACGCGATCACCGAGGAGATCCAGAAGCAGCTCGGTGTGCCGTTCGAGCAGGCCGAAGCCTACAAATGCAACGCGGCCGCGGCGCGCGAAGGGCGGGCTCCGCTCGTTCCGCCCAACGTGTACGCGATCATCGATAGCGTCACCAACGCGATCGCGGCCGAAATCCAGCGGAGCCTCGACTTTTACCTCGCCACGAGCGGGCAGGGCGACATCGCGCGCATCTACGTGACCGGCGGCAGCTCGAACCTGCCCGCGCTCATCACGGCGATCGAGCGCCGCGCGCGGGTTCCCGTCGAGGCGTTCTTGCCCACCGAGCGAATCGTGGTCGAAGGGCGCGACGTGAACCAGGACTCGTTCCATCAGCACGCTGCGGAGCTTCCGGTCGCGCTCGGGCTCGCCATGCGCAAGGAGCGGGAGGCGCGCGCGGCATGATTCGCATCAATCTCTTGCCCCACACGCGGCGCGCCCAACACAAGGAGGGCAGCCAGGCGTGGCTCGCAGCCGTGCTCGTGGGCATGCTGGTCGAGATCGTCCTGCTCTTCGTGTTCCACGGGATGAAGGTCGAAGAGCTCGAGGAGCAGAACCGCAAGAACCGCGAGATCACCGCGCAGATCGAGCAGTCCAAGAAGTCCGTCGCGCAGCATGCGGCCGTCAAGGAGCAGCTCGCCGAGCTGCGCGCTCGCGAAGAAGCGATTCGCAAGCTCCAGTCGGCGCGCACCGGGCCCACGGCCGTGCTGCTGGAGCTTTCTCGGATTCTCACGCCGGGCCGCGGTCCCACGGTGGACCCGGATCGTCTGATGCAGATTCAGCGCGACAATCCGCTGGCCGCGATCACTCCGGGTTGGGATCCCCGGCGCCTATGGATCCTGAGCTTCCAGGAGGAGAAGCGCCGAGTGCGCATCTCGGGCCTCGCACGTGACGGCGAGGACGTGAGCGAGCTGGCGCGCCGCATGAACCTCTCCGACTACTTTTCCGACGTGCGGCTGCTTCCCGCGCGGCGGGACGTCGACCCCGAGACGAAAATCGAGCTCGTCCGGTTTTCGCTCGAAGCGGGGGTGAAATACTGATGGCCCGCGACGTCTCCCTGCAGCGCCTCCCGGTGCCTGCCAAGGTCGGCGTGGCCGTTGGCCTGCTCGCCCTGGTCGGCATCGTCTATTTCGTCGTCTTCTACGGCAACGTGGCGAGCGACATCGAGGCTGCCAAGGTCGAAGAGGGCCGCCTGCGCATGGAGCTCGCCGAGGCGCGCAAGGCGGAGTTCGCCTACGAAAAGGATCTCTCCGAGCTTACCGCGCGCAAACAGCAGCAGCGCGAGCTCAACAAGATGCTCCCCACCGACACGGAGTATCCGGCGTTCTTGAGCGCCGTGCAGAACGTCGCCAACGTTTCGGGTGTCACGCTCACGGCGTGGTCGCCGAGCCCCGAAGTTCCGGAGCAGTTCTACGCGCGCGTGCCGATGAGGCTCGAGCTCACCGGGCGCTTCCATCAGATCGCGAAGTTCTTCTACGGAATCGGCCAGCTCGATCGCATCATCAACATGGAAAACATCTCGCTCTCGCAACCGAAACCGGTGGGGGAGGACGTGGTGGTGCGCGTCGAAGGGCTCGCGACCGCATTCCGTGCCATCGAAAACGCACCGAACAAGACGGGGGACAAGCGTGGGGCGGCGAAGAAAGGCAAGCAATGAGCACGCGCGCCGTGGTTTTCGCCTCGCTCTTGCTGGGCCTCGCTGCCTGCGACGACGTGCCCGTGGTCAGCTCGTCGTCCAGCGAACGAGCGCCGGCTCCGTCCGCCAAGCCGGGAGCCAGCGACCTTCCGCCACCGGCTCCCCGCGTCGAAATCGACGAGAGCGAGCTCGCCGAGAGTGATCGCAGCCGCGACCCGTTCCGCTCCTATGCGCGCCTGTTCGCGGCCGAAGAGCGTGCGCACCAGCGGCCTCAACGCAAGGTGGTGCTCTCCGAATATTCGATCGACGAGCTCAAGCTCATCGGCATCGTCACCCGCGTCTCTCCGCCGCGCGCGATGCTCGTCGATCCGACGGGCAAGGGGCACGTGGTCCAGCGCGGTCAGTTCGTGGGTCGTCCGGATCTCGTCCGGGGCTCGGGACCGGGCGCTGCCGCCTACCAGGTGAACTGGCGCGTGCAGAACATCCGTAAGGAAGACGTGGTGCTCGTGCGCGAGGATCCGACGAACCCCGGGCTCCCGCTGGTCTCGCGCGTCATCCCCTTGCGTACCGAAGCAGCGCTGCTCGACATGCCGAGCGAGCAGACGGCGGAACCGTAGGTCACAGCTTCGCGAGGCCGCTTCGCGGAGACCCGACGCGGGCGGCTCACGCCCTGTCCGCGTGCTCTGCTCGGCGCCGTCTTCTTCCGCAGGTTCGTCGCGTTCTCGGCGGGGTGCCGCGTTGCGGCAGAGGACGACCTCGGCTCGGATCGTTCCGGGGAGAGTCGTGCGGTCGACGCTGCGCCCCAAACGGCCTCCGTCACGGAAGCCGCTACCTCCGCCTAGTCGAGTCGAGTGCTGCGCGACTCTCCATTCTCCGCGGCAGGCGCCGGCGGCCTCATCGCAAAGCCCGTAGCAGAATGCGTCCGCCGAAGCCATGACCGCGTCCCGACACGAGCTCGATGCTCTGATGGCGCGCCTCGCCGCGGGCGATCGGTCGGTGTTCGGGCGGGTCTTCGACCTGCTTTTCCCTTCCGTCCAGCGGTTGTGCACGGGGCTCTTGAAGAATGAGGCGGATGCCGCGGACGCCCTGCAAGACGCCATGCAGAAGATCCTCGAGCGCGCCTCTCAGTACGACCCGAAGCGGCCGGCCATGCCGTGGGCCCTGGCGATCGCGGCGTGGGAGTGTCGGACGCATCTGCGCCGGCGAATGCGCCGCCGCGAGGTTCCCGAGGAGGCCGCGCGCGAGCTCCACACCGCCGATCCCGAGGAACGGTACGTGCAGCACGACTTGACCGAGGCGGCCCTCGTGGCGCTCGGCGAGCTTTCCGAGTCCGATCGCGAGGCCCTCGTGGCGACGTACTGGGACGAGGCCGCTTCCGTGTCGGGGGCCACGCTGCGAAAGCGACGGGAGCGCGCCCTCGCTCGGCTGCGCGCGACGTGGAGGAGGCTCTATGGGCTCGATTGACGTCGCGAGCATCCGCAAGCGGGCGCGCCGGGCCTACGAGCTCGGGCGCGTGCGTCTTTCGCTCGTCGGTATCCTTCCCGTTCTTTTGATCGCCGCCGTGGCAGCTGCGCTCGCGATTCGGCCAGCGTCGACCTTGGTGTTCGGAGGGGTGACGGTGCTGCTCGGCGCCGCCCTGCTCTGGTACGGTCGCGACCCGCAGAAGGCCGTGCTCCCGGGCGTCGCCGCCGGGCTCGCTCCGCTCGCCCTCTCGCTCTGCGCCAGTCGCGTGCACGCCTGTGGGGCGAGCGGGTGCGGCACGCTCTGCGTTCCCGCGTGCGCGCTCGGTGGCGTCGTTGCCGCGCTCGCCTTGGCTCGAGTCGTCGCGAGGCGCGGGGCAGGGTTCTGGTTCTTCGGCTCGGCGTCCGCGCTGTGCTTGCTCACCGGTGCGATGGGCTGCGCGTGCCTCGGCTATTCGGGCGTCATCGGGCTTCTCGTCGGCTTCGGCGTCGGCTCCCTCCCGGGGCTCGTGCGCCGCGCCTCGGGCTCCGTCTGAACCGAACGCGCGGACCAATCGTGTGCGAAGCCCGGAGACGAGGTGGCTCGGTGTGTGCTCTCTCGGCAGTCGTGAGCGTTGCGTGGAAGGCGGCGGGCGGGCGCTTTTTTTTGCCGAACGGTCCCGCAAACGGTTAGTCTCGCTGCGATTTGTCAGCCGTAGACGGCCATCGAGCTTCAGGATGAGCGTTTCCTCCTTCCGCTTCGGAGCCGTGCTCGCGTTGGCGACGGCGTTCGGTGCTTTTTCGATCACTCCGGGGCTGTGGGCCCGAACGAACGACGTCCGCAGCGCCACACGGCTCGCCGTGGCTTCCGAAGGTGAGGGCGGCGCGACGGTGCGCGTGGAGTTCACGCGCCCGCCCACCTATACGGTGCGCGTCGAGCGCGGCGGGCTGCGCCTCGTCGTGGACGTGCCCAACGCGGAGCTGGATCGCGTGCCCTCGGCATTCACCGACCGAGTCGG
>QGUH01001373.1 GCA_003242355.1 Pseudomonadota bacterium | reverse complement strand
GTCCAGAGCGAGATCCGCAACGTCGATGTCGAGCGGGCGCCGACCCGTCGGAGTGACGAGCTCGACGCCGAGTCGGAGCGGGCGCTTCGGGATCGCGCAGCCGAGCAACAGCTGATCGTGAAACGGATCGGTGAACAGGAGCCGTCCCTTGCACGACGCGTCGGCCAGCGTCCGCTGCGTGGTGCCGTCGTCGAGGAACAGAGCTCCTTCGGGGCTCCGCCGCACGAGGCTCGCCCCGAACACCAGAGCGAGATCGGTGATTCGACGGGGTGCGCCCCCCGAGCGCGGCACCACGACGTGAATCGTCGGGTCGGGCAGCGCGCGCGGTGCGACGACCGTCGGAATCGGGCTGCCACACGGAAGCGGGGCGTCGTTCGGCGGATGCGCCCAGTCGAAGCGACCGTTTCCATTGCGATCGGGACCGGCGAGCTCGACGACGATGAGCGCTCCGAAAGCGTCCGCGGTCACGCGCACGATCGATTCACGGCCCGCGTACACGACGCGCTCCGTCCCCTCGTCGAGCGAACGCTCGATCACGGCGTGCTCGCGTCCACGGACGCGCACGAAGAGGAGCCCTCCATCGGTGAACACGAGAGCACGGTGCTCGGTTCGATGGGGCTCGGTGCGCCGGACGTCCACGCCTGCTCCCAAATCGACGAGCGTTCCTGCGCTGGTGTCGAAAAGCTCCGTTCGATGCGCACGGCGCACGACCAGCCAACGACCGTCGGGTGACGCCGCGAACAGGTCGTCGATGGGGAAAACGCGCCCGTTCCACAGCCGGAGCGAGCGTTCGAGTCGGTCCCCGTGGAGCTCCCCGCGGGGGGCGACTTCGACGGCGAGCCGTCCATCGGCGTTGGTATCGGTGCTTGCCTCGCACACCGCGACCCAGCTGCCGTCCGGGGCCACCGCTTCCACGGTGATGGGCGCATCGAGCGTGGTGACTGGTCCCACCTTCGGCGCGGTGCGTTGTTCGATCGGCACCGCCCCGCTTTGCTGGGGCCTTTGCGGGGCGTGTGGGGGCCTCGTCGCGGTGGACGGGAGGGCTTCGGCGGGTCGCTCACGGGCGGGGGAGCCCGCGCAGGCCGCCGCCGTGACGGTGAGCACGAGCAGCGTGGCGCGGCGTCCGAACCCGACGACTCCGGCAAACGGCATCGAGCCCGAGTTCATAGTCGACGCGGCGGCCCGCGTCCGCCGTCGCACGATTCCCGATCGACGTTTCGGAACGAGGGACTAATCTCCTAGAGCGACGACGAAGGTCAGGAACGCGCCGGGAGATGCGGAAGACAGCGCCGAGCCGAGTGCCCCCGTGGCGCCCGTCGAGCCCACTTCGGTGGGAAGGAACGGCGCGCATCGCCTCTGCGAAATGGTGCCGGGGACGCCGATCCTCCGTCGTGCGGGCCGGGGTTCCAGGGCTGCGCACACCAACAACGGCCCCGTTCGCGCAAAGCGCCTCCAGGCTCCGGGGGTGGGATTTAAAACGCGCGTTCCTCTTAACCGCGCCTGTG
>QGUH01000349.1 GCA_003242355.1 Pseudomonadota bacterium | reverse complement strand
AACAAAGATAGGGTGCCTCTCGGGGGGGTTGGGATGGTTGTTAGAAACAGCAAACGGGAGCCGGGTGCCCCCGCCCGGGTCGCCGGGCCGCGGCGTGCTCTCGAGCCACGGCTCCGTGTACGGGTGCAGCGGGCGCTCCATGAGCGCGCGCGTGGTCGCTTCTTCCACGACCCGCCCGGCGTAGAGCACGATGACGCGATCGCAGAGCTCCGAAATGACGCCGAGGTCGTGCGTGATGAACAGGATGGAGGTGCTGCGCGCGCTGCGGATCGAGCGGATGAGCTCGAGGATTTGCGCCTGGATGGTGACGTCGAGCATCGTCGTCGGCTCGTCCGCGATGAGCAGGGCCGGATCGCAGAGCAGCGCCATGGCGATGCACACGCGCTGGCGCATTCCGCCGGAGAGCTGGTGTGGATAGGCGCGCAGCCGTTCCTCGGGATCGGGAATGCCGACCTGCGCGAGC
The DNA here is from genome assembly GCA_003242355.1 of Pseudomonadota bacterium. Classification (GTDB taxonomy): domain Bacteria; phylum Myxococcota_A; class Polyangia; order Polyangiales; family Polyangiaceae; genus PMG-095. The sequence goes on along the minus strand of QGUH01000349.1, from coordinate 4,776 downwards.
ACGCGCGCGCTCTCGGCCCGCGCCGCGCGCCGATCGAGCCCGCGATGCAGCTCGAGCACTTCGCCGAGCTGTTCCTCGATCGTAAGGTACGGATTCAGGCTGGTCAGCGGATCCTGGAAGATCATCGAGATCCGGTTGCCGCGCAGTCGCTGGAGCTCGCGGTCGGGGAGCCGGACGATTTCCCGCCCTTCGAAGCGAATGCTGCCTCGGGTGATGCGCCCCGCCGGTCGCTCGAGCAGGCCCATCGTGGCGAGGCTCGTGACGCTCTTGCCCGAGCCGGACTCGCCGACGAGCCCCACGATTTCTCCCCGGCCGATGGAGAAGCTCACGCCGTCGACGGCGCGCACCCTGCGGTCGCGCCCGTGGAACTCGACGCACAAGTCTTCGATCTCGAGCAGCGCCGCCATCGTCACTCCGCACCCTTGGGGCGCGCCCGCCCGGGAAGCTCCACGCACGAGCCTTCAATCTCGAGCTGCGCTGCCGTCGTCCCTCCCGCGCCTTTCGGGCGCGCCCGCCCGGGAAGCTCTGCGCGCATGTCGTCAATCGTGAGCAGCGCCGCCATCGTCACTCCCGCGCCTTCGGATCGAGCGCGTCGCGCAGGCCGTCGCCCAGGAAATTCAGGCTGAGCAGGGTGAGACCGAGAAACAGGCTCGGCCAGAAGAGCAGCCACCAGTAGGAGTGCACGGGGTTCACGACCGCGACGCCCTCCGAAACGAGCTGGCCCCACGAGAGCGCGACGCCGAGGCCCAAAAACGACAAGAACGACTCGAGGATGATCACCGACGGGACCATGAGCGTCGCGTAGACGATCACGACGCCCGCGATGTTCGGCAGCACGTGGCGGAAGAGCACGCGCGCGTCGGAAGCTCCGAGCAGCTCCGCGGCGAGCACGAACTCCCGCCGGCGCAACGCCAGCACTTGACCGCGCACGATGCGCGCCATGGTGAGCCACTGCACGAGCCCGAGCGCGACGAACACGGGGAACATCTCCCCCCGAGCCGTCTCGGAGAAGAGCAGCATCACCAAAATGACGAGGAACATGTACGGCAGGCCGTACAGGAAATCGACGAGCCGCATCAGGATCTCGTCCGTTTTCCCGCCGTAGAAGCCGGCGACCATCCCGACCGCGACGCCCACGACGACGGAAACGAGCGTCGCGACGATGCCGACGAGCAACGAAGCACGCCCGCCGACGAGCACGCGCGCGAACAAATCGCGGCCGAGCGTGTCGGTGCCGAACCAGGCGTCGGCCGAGGGTGGCCGATTGCGGAGCTCGGGGCGCGTGAGGTGCGGATCGAGGTCGAGCACCACGGGCCCGAGCAGGCACGCGAGCGCAATCACCGCGAGCATCACCGCGCCGAGCAACGCCATGCGATTCTGCACGATGCGCCGCCCGGCTTCGGCCCAAACGCTTCGGCCGCGCTCCGTCATTCGCTCGCCTCCCGCTCGTCCGCGATCCGCGGATCGAGCCATGCGTAGGCGAGATCGACGAGCAGGTTGAACGCGATGATCAGCGCGAAGTAGACGATGGCCGTGCCGAGCACGACCGAGTAGTCGCGGTTCACCGCGCCTTTGACGAACCACTGCCCCATGCCGGGCACGCCGAAGAGCACCTCGACGACGAACGAGCCGGTCATGGTCGCCGCCGCCGCGGGCCCGAGAAACGACACGACGGGAATCACGGCGCCCCGCAGCGCGTGCTTGCCGACGACCCAGCTTTCGGGGAGCCCCTTGGCGCGCGCCGCGCGGATGTAGTCCTGTTGCATCACCTCCACGGTGCCGCTGCGCGCGAGCCGCGCGATCACGGCCGCGTTCGGCAGCGCGAGCGCCACGGCGGGCATCACGAGGTGCGCGTAGCCCCCCCACCCGGCCACGGGAAGCACCCCGAGCCAGAGCGCGAAGAGGATGATGAGCCCGGCGCCGATGACGAAGTTCGGCAGCGAAATGCCGACCAGCGCGAGCGCCATGCTGGCGTGGTCCGCGACCGAGTTCTTTTTGAGCCCCGCCACCACACCGAGCACGAGGCCGAAACACACGGCGAGGATCAGCGCGAACAGCCCGAGCGAGAGGCTCACGGGAAACGCGGGACCGAGCAGATCCTCGACCATGCGCCCCTGCACCTTGATGGAGGGCCCGAGAGTTCCCTCTGCGACCAAACGGCGCACGTAGATGAAAAAGAACTCCGTCGCGCTCTCGGGAACGCCGTACTGCGCGCGCAGCGCGGCCTCCACTTCCGGCGCCGCGACGCGCTCGTTCGCGAACGGGTTGCCCGGCGCCGCATACATGAGCAGCGCCGTCGCGTAGACGAGCACGACGAGGGCCGGCGCCAGGAACACCACCCGCCGGAGCGCGACGATCGGCAAGAAGCGGAACGCGAGCGCGGCGAGCGCGAGCGCCACCACGGCGGCAACCAGCACGGACGCCGTGATCCGCAGGGCCACGAACGCGAGCCCCGCGACGAGCACTGCCGCGAGCGGGCGAATGGCGCGCTTCGGTAGAAACGTCGTGCCCGCGAGCACGCCGAGCCCGAGCAGCACGCCGAGGATCTCGCTAAGGCCCATGCCGCGCCTCCGCCGCGGGCTCGGCGTTCCGCACCACACGGACGCTGCGCAGGGGGTGAATGTCCCGCAGGTTCGAGCGCTTGCGGCCGTCTGCGGTTTCGAGCGTGGTGTAGAAGCCCTGCACCTCGGGTTTGACCAGGCCGCTGATCACGTAGAAGTAGAGCGGGACGATGGGCAAGGCCTCGCCGACGAGCAGACGCTCGGCCTCGGCCAGCAGCGCCAAACGCAGCGTCGCGAGCGCCTCGAGCCGCGCGTCGCCTTCGGGCGCGGCGCGCACGGCCTCGAGCAGGCGCCGGACGGGCTCCGGTTGCGCCAGGCCGCGCAGCACCGGCTCGGGATCGGCGAGGAAACGATTCATGTTCTGCGCGCTCTCGATCAAGCGGTCGTAGCGCGGATCGCCCCAGCCCGTTTGGTTGTTGCCTCCGTTCGTCACCCAGAGATCGAGGAACGTGTTCGGGTCTTCGTAGTCGCCAATCCAGCCGGCGCGCGCGAGGTCGTAGTCGAGCGCGCGCATCGTCGCCTGGTACGACTGCCATTCCTGGTTGTACGCCGTGACGTCGAGGCCGAGGTTCCGGCGCAGCTGGTCCGCCACCACCTCGGCCAGCTTTTTGTGCATCTCGAGCGTGTTGTAGAGAATGCCGAACTTGGGAACGCCGCGCCCACCGGGAAAACCGGCCTCCGCGAGCAGCCGGCGCGCCTCGGCGACGTCGTAGCGAATGGCGCTCTCCGGCGGCGTGTATCCGGGCAACCCGGGCGGGACGAAGTGGCGCGCCGGGATCTGCCCGAGCCCCAGCACCTCGCGCGTGATGAGCTCGCGATCGATCGCGAGGTTCAGCGCCTTGCGGACGCGCACGTCGTCGAACGGCTTCCGCGTGGTGTTGATGCGGTAATAGTAAACGATGAGCGCGGGCCCCGCGTAAAAGTCCTCGCGCTTCTTGAGCTCGTCAGCGAGATCGAGCGGATAGTTGCCGCTCGGCAGCCAGTCGACCTCGCCGCTCAGGTAGAGGTTGAGCGCCGTGGTCACGTTCTCGAGGGGCAGGGCGTCCACGCTCCGCAGAAACACTTCGTCCTTGCCCCAGTAGGTCTCGCTCCGTTCGAGGCGAATACGATCGCCGACGCGCCAGGCGGCGAGGCGAAACGGGCCGTTGCCCACGATGGTCTCCGGCAAGAACCACTTCTGCGCGAGCCCCTCTTTTTCGACGACCCACCGCGGAACCGGAAAGCTCGGATAAAAGGCCGTAAGCTCCAGGAAATACGGCGTCGGCGCGACGAGCTCGACGACGAGCGTGTGGTCGTCGACCGCAATCACCCCCGCATCACGCCCGAAGCGCCGCTCGGCTTCACGAAAGAGCGCTTTTCTGCGCTCGGCCTCGCGCTCGATCGCGCGCAGGATGCCCGGCACCTCGTCCGCGGGGATGTCGGTCGTGCGTGCGGGCAAGTCGTGCAGCACCGGATCCTGAGCGCCCTTGAGCGCCGCATGCAGGTTGTGGGCCGTGGCGAGCTTCTGGAACTCCGACGCCGGAATCGCGCGCGGGTGCGCCCGCTCGAGCTCGCGGAGCCCCGCGGCGATCGGACCCTCGAGCGCTTCGGCGTTCGCCGCGTACGTGTTGTACTCGGCCGCGTAGCGCACCATGTGCAGGATGTACGCGTACTCGGAGCCGAGCTTGGGGTTTTGCAGGCGCCGCCACGAATAGGCGAAGTCGTGCGCCGTCACCGGGCGGCCGTCGCTCCAGCGCGCGTTCTTGCGGAGACGAAAGGTGTAACGCTTGCCGTCCGGAGAGATCTCCCAACGCTCCGCGACCCCCGGAACGGGCTCGAGCGAGCGCGCATCGAGGCGCGTGAGCCCTTCGAAGATCTCGTTGGCGATGCGCCCCTCGGGCTCGCCGGTCATCAGCCCCGGGTCGAGCGTCTTCGGCTCGGTCCCGTTCACGAAGCGGAAGTCGGCCTGGCCCGCGCTCGAGGCAGAGAAGGTCACGCCGACGGCGGCGAGGCCCAGCACCAAGAGCACGAGCAACCCGACCAGGCTACGCAGCATCGTTGGGATCCGCCGAGCAAAGCCGAAACCGTTCGCCGGGGCACCGCCGCCTCGACTCCGAAGTGCGAAGCCGTTCGCCGCAACTACGCCGGTTCGGGTCCGAAGCGTGGAGCCGAAACCGTTCGCCAGGGCTACGCCGCATCGCTCTTGCCGACGAGATGGCAGTACACGCGGTGGGCG
>QGUH01001372.1 GCA_003242355.1 Pseudomonadota bacterium | reverse complement strand
AGGCCGGCGCCGCCCCCGCCGACGACGAGAACGTCGACGTCCCGACGGGTGGCCGGAACCGGGGCGCGCTCGACGTCCGGCAAGCGGCCGAGGCCCGAGACGCGCCGCGCGAGCCGCGTGACGATGGCCGAAGCGCCGCGAACGCCCGCGAGCAAACGGTGCGGATCGACGCCATGGGGAAAGAGGAAATCGGTCGCCGAGAGCAGATCGACTTCGCGCGAGCCCACCACGTTCTGCGTCTCGACGGTTTCTCCGCCCCGCACGCGATAGCGACAGGCCATGACGTTCGGGACGCCGTCGACGCGCACGATGCAGCCCTCGCAGGCCGCGCGCAGGCAGTAAGGACCCCGAGGGCGATGCAACTTGGGGCTTCGCGAAAACACCACGCGGTCGACCCCGAGCAGCGCCTCCGCGAGCGACTCGCCCGGGCGCGCGTAGACCACGTCCCCGTCATGGAGCAGCTCGACCGGACGCTCGATCGGAACTCGCCGAAAGCTCATGCGGAAGCCGAGCATGCACCGGCCTGGGCTCGAAACATAGAGCTGGGAAAGCGCGCACGACCGGCCCCGAGCCGCCCCCGGCGAAGCTCGGCCAGAACGCCGATGCTTCGAACGAATCGGCATTCGGGGCGAGCCCGAAACCCACGCGATTTGCGGCACTGGGCGCGCGGGCGCAGACTCGATGGGATGCGGCTCGCCGTGTACGGCGGAAGTTTCGACCCTCCTCACGTCGCGCACGTGCTCGTGGCTGCGTACACGCTCGCGGTGGGGGAGTTCGACCGGCTGCTCGTGATTCCCGTGTTCGCGCACGCGTTCGACAAGCGGCTCACGCCGTTCGAGGATCGCGTCGCGATGTGCCGCCTGGCATTCGCGGATCTTTCGCGCGTCGAGGTTTCACCGATCGAGAGCCGCCTGGGCGCGCCGAGCCGGACGCTCACGACGCTCGAGGCGCTCAAGGCCGAGCACCCGGACGCAGAGCTCGGGCTCGTGATCGGCTCCGACGTGCTGTCCGCCAAAGACAAGTGGTACCGCTTCGACGACGTGTGTCGGCTCGCGCCGCCGTTCGTCGTGGGGCGGAGCGGTCACGAGCATGCGGGAGCATTCGTCGGGGTCACGCTCCCGGACATTTCCTCGACGCACGTGCGGGCCCTGTTCGCGAGTCGAACCGAGAGCGCCGAGCGGGAGCTCCGGCGCCTGGTTCCGGGCCGCGTGCTCGAGTACGCCCGCGCCCGCCGCCTGTACGAGAGCATGCGCGCCGCTCCCGAATCGTGAACGGGCGCTGGCGCGGCGCATGCATCCAAACCCGACGTCTCGGGATTCGGAGGAATTCATGCTGCCGAAGGTCTCTGCACAGCGCTTCTCGTCCGCCCACCTCACCAGCATCGAGGGGTACCGACATCTGGTCGACGCGGCGCTCTTCGACGAGCTGCAGGCGCAGCGCCGCGGGCGAATGGGGTGGGCAATTGGCAAGTCAACTCCCCCGGGTTTGGGGGCGGCGTGGCCGACGTG
>QGUH01001371.1 GCA_003242355.1 Pseudomonadota bacterium | reverse complement strand
GTTTTTTCTCCCGACGGTGCGACGAATGATCGCGATCGACTCGCGCAGCAGCGGCTCGGCGCCGGCGTAGTCGCCCTTGCTGGACAGCACCGACGCCAGGTTCATGAGCCTGATGGCGAACACCAGGTGATCGCTGCCCAGCGCTCGGCGAGTGATCTCGAGCGACTCGCGGAGGAGCGGCTCGGCATCCTTGAAATTCCCTGTGGCGACGAGGAGTCCCGCGAGGTTGTTGAGGGCCACGGCATAGAGCGGGTGGTCGGTTCCAACCAAGCGCCTCCAGATGTCGAGGACTTCGCGGTAGAGCGTCTCGGCGGCGTCGTAATCACCCTGTTCTTCGAGGAGGCCGGCGTAGTTGCCGAGGGCGGTCACGTAACCCGGATGGTTGGTCCCGACGCGTCGCCAGATCGCGAGGACTTCCCGGAAGAGCCAATCGGCCCTCTCGTAGTCGCCGATCTCCCTCGAGAACTGCGCGTAGTTGCCGAGCGCATTTGCGTGGGTTGCGTGGTCGGTCCCCACGGCGCGCCTATAGACCTCGACGCTTTCCAGATACAGCGGCTCGGCGGCCATGTAGTTGCCGCGCGTCTTCAGGACGATCGCGAGCGCATTGAGCGATTCCGCGTAGCTCGGATCGGAGTCGCCCACTATGCGACGTTTGAGCTCCACGACCTGGCGGAGGGTCTCTTCGGCACCGGCGAGGTCGCCAGCGTGGAAGAGAGCCACTCCGAGGTTGTGGAGCGACGCGGCATAGTTGCGGGAGTCGGCGCCTCGCGTCCGGCGAGTCGTCTCGACAATCTCGCGCAGGAGCGGGGCGGCGGCCGCGTAGTCGCCTGCCGTGGCGAGCAGATCGGCGAGCTCGACGAGGACGCCGAGATACTGCTCGTCGCCGGTTTGCCCCTGCGAGCGGAGTATCTCGAGCGCGTCGGAGAGCAACTCGATCGCGCCCGCTCCGTCGCCGGTTCGCCGAAGAAGGAGCGCGAGGTTGGTCTGCACGACGACGAGACCGTCGTAGTCGGGCGTAGGGAGACGGCGCAACACCGCCAGGGTGTAGCGATAGAATCTCTCGGCGCCGGTGAGATCGTTCGCCTCGTACAGAGAGAGCGCGAGGTTGTTGATGGCGACGGCCTGGCTGTGCGTCGCGAGGTGTGGATGCTGTTCGAGCAGGCCGATCAACGTCTCCGCTGCGGCTATCGCGTCCTTGAGGCGGTCCTGGTCCAACAGGTCGTTGATCTCGGCCGTCCGCGCCGCGATCAGTTCGGCGGGGACCTGGGCGTGGAGCGGCAAAGCCGAGGAGCACAGGGCGAGGACGAAACAGACGACGGCGAAAAGCCTGCCGGGCTTGCGCGTGGCCGCGGTCATTCGATTCATCTCCCATGTCCAACCAGCACGAAGCTGGCCCAGTAGAAGGGGTGCGGGTGCTTCTCACGTAGCTCGAGCTGGCTCGCCCGGAGCGCATCCTCCGCGCTCATCCCCGCGGCCAGCCTTCGGTAGAAGCCGGCCAGAAGCTCGCGGG
>QGUH01001370.1 GCA_003242355.1 Pseudomonadota bacterium | reverse complement strand
AAAAAAGAGCAACGAAGAGATCAGGGCCGCGCGCGATCGCTGCATGAGGGCATCCTTCCGGGTGTAGCCCCGATAACACTCGCGACCTGCCAGAATCAATGGTTCACACTCGTTCACCTCGACGTTGTTTCCACCGCGCCGATGGCCCCGCGCGGCTCACTTCAGCCTGAGTGAATCGTGAGGACGCCGAGGAACGATCTTTCCGTTATCCGGGCTCGGGTCCGGTGCCCCCAGCGGACGGAATCATCGATACCGCGCGTTCCGTCGTCTCGCGCATCGGTTCGATCCGCTCGGCCGGTGCCCCCGCGGATCACGGCTCATCGGCGCTCCGCCGTCTCGCATCGATGCGCTCGGGTCCGGTGCCCCCGGCGGAGGGGATCGTGGCCAATCTGCGCTCCGCCGTTTCGCATCGGTTCGACGCGCTCGAGGGCTGGGCTGGGCCCGGGCCAGACGATCACGAGGAGGCGAGCCAACTTTTGGTCGCTTTGGGTCGGGGTCGCCGGCTGCCTCGTCTCGAACTGTCTCGACTCGAGAAATGGCGAAAATTCGCGGAACAGCCCAACGGCCGACTGGCACAGCGTGAGCCGGACCGCGACATTTCGACCGGACTATCGCGCAGGGCCGAGGGAAGGTAGAGTCGGCCGCGGCGGATCCTTGAAGCGGGGGAAACCCCGCGAGAAAGGAGACAGTCATGAAGCGGGTTGGATGGATGATCGCGCTTTTGGGGATTGCCGCGTGCAATGGAGCACCACCGCCCGAGGGCCCGTTCTGCGGAGGGATCGCGGGGATCCCCTGCCCGGGTGCCGGCGAGTGCGTCGACGATCCGAGAGACGATTGCGACCCGGATCTGGGGGGGGCGGATTGCGGCGGCATCTGCGAGTGCAACGCGATCGCGACCTGCCTCGAGGGGCACGTCTGGGATGCCTCCCCGGACGTGTGCGCGTGCGTTCCGGCGACCAACCCGTGTGCGGCGGTGCTCTGCATCGTCGGCACGGAGTGCGTCGTCGAGGACGGCAAGCCCGCGTGCGTGCCGATCGAGGGGGAGCCCTGCGGGAACACGACGTGCGGCAAGGGTCTCGTCTGTTGCAACGCGAGCTGCGGGATCTGCACGCCGCCGGACGGGGCCTGCATCCAGATAGCGTGTGAATGAGCTCGGGCGAAGGGAGCGCGGGCCGGCATCCTGTCTGGCCGGCGCTCCCGGCCATTTCGGTGCGGCAAAGCAGCACGCCGGACCGGGGCACGCGGGGACGGAGCGCGGGAACGCGGTTTGCAGCACTTCCTCACGCCATGGCCCGTTCCGCCGAACCTCCGCTGTCGACGGGCCATGCGGCAGAACCACGGGGGGGCGAGTCGCGGAGCGCCTCGGACCGGGCGCGAGCGGTCACCGAGCCCCCGCCGCTTTCGGAGCGCACGCTCGGGCGTACCCGAGGCGCCGACGCGGATGACGCACCGGTCCTCGTGCGCACGCGCCATCACGAGGTGGTCCTCTATCCGGAGCCGATGCCGCTCT
>QGUH01000348.1 GCA_003242355.1 Pseudomonadota bacterium | reverse complement strand
CTTCGAGCGGTTTCCCGGTGCCTTCCGCCCGGGGGCACGGGAAAGTTTGCCCGCGTTGGCAGCGACGGTGCCGTCCGGCTTGGGCACCTCGGCACCGTGCTCGGCCGCGTGCTCGGCGAGGTCCCACCGCGCGGAAACGATACCCGGCCCGACGAAGTCCTCGCGGAAGGGCTCGGCGAGTTTCTCCGGCGCGTGTTCTCGAATGGTGATCGGCACGCCGTCTTGATCGACGACGCGCAGTTGCTCGACCAAGCGAGTCGACGCGCCATCGCGTGCTGGATGAAACACTCCTCCGCTCCGCTACTGTTCGCGATTGGAGCGCGGGACGATGCGGAGTCGTGGCCGACGATCGAGCGCCTGATTGCCGGGATTCCGCGGGATCGCGTCTGGCACTTGCCGCTCGGCGCGCTCGAGCCGCTCCACACCGCGGCAATCGCTCAGGAGTACCTGGGCGCGGAGGGAGTCGAGCCGAGCCTGCTCGCGTACGTCGCGACGGTGAGCGACGGGACGCCGCTGAACCTCCTCGAGCTTCTGCGCAACCTACTCGAGAACGGCGTGCTCGTCCCGAATTGGGGCACGTGGCGGTTCGATGGCGAAGCGGCCACGAACGCCGACTTGCCACGCGGATCGCTGGAGCTCCTGCAGCGCCGCATCTCGACGCTGAGCTGCGATGCCGTCGAGCTCTTGAGCCTCGCGGCTGCGGCCGGCCACAATATCGATCCCGATCTTTTGGCGCGAGCAGCCGGAGTTCCGCCCGATCGCGTCCGCGCGCTGCTGTCCGATTTGCGCGGCAGCATGCTCGTGGAGATCGCGCCGGGCGGCCAGCGACGATTCGTGCACACGGCCGTACGCGAAGCGCTGCTTCGGCGCGTTCCGGAGTGGCGCCTGCGCGACTTGCATCAGGCCATTGCCGAGGCGCTGGATGCCCACCCACACGGGTCACCGGGAGAAGCCACGACGTCGCCGTCCGACAACGCCGCCAAGGTCTTCGCACTCGCCTCGCACTACGCCGCCGGACGACGCGAAAAGCGACCCGAGCGCGTCCTCGCGACGTCCCTCGCTGCCGCGCGCCTCGCATTCGAGCGCTTCGACAACGAGCTCACGCTGCGCTTCTTCGACGTCGCAGAGGACGTCGCCCAGCGCCTGTCGGTGTCGCTCGATCCGGAGCTCGTGCTGATCCGCGCCGAGGCGGAGCTCAGGGCCGGGGCGCTCGAGCGCTCCATCGAGCGGCTTCGGCACCTGCTCGAGAGCGTCGACTCACCCGTCATCCGCGCGTCTGCTCTTCTGCGGATCGCTTGGGCGGAGATGCAGCTCGATACCGAACGGGCAGGTGAGGCTCTCTCTCGAGCATTCCGGGAGCTCGGAGTCCGCCCTCCGGACGCGAGTCCGTTGAGCCTGCTCGTCACGGTGCTCGCCTGGATTACCTGGGTGCTCGTTCCGCGCCGAATTCTGCTTTGGTGGAGCTCACGCTGCGGCGCCGAGTCGGCGCAGAAACTCGAGCTACTCGTCGAGCTCAACGCCCACGCGTGTCGGCTCGCGTTCAACTCGGCGAAGCCGCTGCTTTTGGCCCAGGCAGCGATCCGCCAGCTTCCGCCCGCAAAGGCCCTCGGCACTCCGCGAGCGCTCAGTAGGAGCCATCTGCACTACAGCTTCGTCCTTTGCGTGCTCGGATTCCGCCGAGCCAGCCAGCGGTATCTGACCGAAGGCCGGCGCCACGCCGCCAAGTCGGGAAACCCGCCCGACCACGAGTACGCGCAGCAACTCGAGGTGGTGATCGACAGCTGGAGCGGCGATGTGCGGTCGGCGCTCAAGGCCGGCGAACGGTGCCTCGACGAGTACGGCCATTGGGCGGAAATAGGAGAATACTGCGTCACTGCACAGGCACTCTCGCTCTTGGAGGGGCTCCGTGGGCGCAATCGAGCGGCATGGGGTTGGCTGGAGCGCGTTCTCCACCGCCTCTTGTGTCACGATGGCGCCATGGTTGCGCTCGAGTACGTCGAGCTCAGTCTGGAGGCGGAGCTTGCAGCACTCGGTCGCGAACGCGAGGTTCGAACGTTGCTCGCGCGCCTCGCCGAGGTCACCACCCGTCCGGTTGCCCGCGGGAGGGTGATGCCCACGACTTACGGCCCCCGCGTTCGACACTTCACGGAGATCGGCGCTCTCGGTCCGGAGTTCGAGGCGGTCGTCGACTCGGCGCGCGGCGAAGGGTTCGACCCGCGGCGCGCGCCTCCGGATGTCGTCGAATACTACGTGCACGTGGCGCATGCGCGGGTGCACGCCTGCTTGCGCGCGACCCGTGACGAGCTTCCGGGCAAGCTTCGGTTGCTGGCGGAGAGCCTTTCGGACCTGAAGCGCACCGCGCGCATCCCGCTCCTCAAAGCCCACACCGCCGTCGTCACCGCGTTTGCGCGGTACTTCGAGGGAAAGCCCAAGGCGGCTCGGCGCTGGTTCGCGCGGGCGGAGGCGCTGGGGCGGGCGGAAGAGGCGCCGTGGATCCTCTATCAGGTGCATCGCGGGCGCGCGCACATGCTGCGCGACCAGGGGCTCGAGGAGGCGGCGCTCGATCAGGCCCGCTTGGCGGTGGCGCTCGCGGAGGAGCACGGCGCGGCGCATCGCGCGCGGTTCGTCCGCGAAGAGTTCCCGGCGCTGGATCGGAAGCTTTTGGCGGGGGCCGAAGCGGGGGTTGCGAACGCGGGCGACCTTTCGGCGGACGCGCGCGCGTCGCGCCGCCGCGCGCGGAAGAAGGCGTATCTTCGAACGCTCATCCGCATCGGGCAGCGGTCGCCGCGTGAGCTCGATTTCCGGCAGCAAGGCGAAGACGTGCTCGACGAGCTCATCGAAGCCGTGCAAGCCGATCGCGGGTTCTTGATGGTCACGCGAGACCAGCTGGCGGAGCTCGACGACGAAGCGTCGAGCCCCGATCTGGCCGAGACGCCCGTCGAGGGCACGGCGTCCGAGGACGACGCGCCCTGGCTCGTTCCGATCGCGGCGCGCGGCGCGCTCGGGCAGAGCCTGCCGATGCTCGAGGAGAGTGAGCTCGCCCGCCTGGCGGAGCTGCTCGAGCCTTCGGATGGGGCGAGCGACGAAACGCCCCTGCCGGTGGTCAGCTCGGTGTTGCACGCGACCCGTTCGGTGCTGATGGCGCCGCTCGTGGTGCGCGGGCAGCGCGTGGGCGCGGTGTTCCTCGATCGGTCGCTGCGCAGCGGTGGGTTCGACGAGGCGGACGCCGCGACCCTGACCACGCTTTCGGTGCAAGTGCCGCTCGTGTTCGAGCTGGCGCGCGCGCTCCGCGCCCGCGAGCGCGCGGAAGAGACCCAACGCGGCGTCGAGAAGCTCGAAGCCATCGCGCGGCTCGCCGGTGGCATCGCGCACGACTTCAACAACATGCTGGCGGTGATCCTCGGCGCGAGCGATCAGATCCTCAGCCGAAAAGGCACGAAGTCGGTGGACGACGACGTCCGCACGATCCAGAGCGCGGCAGAGCGCGCTCGCGACCTCACGCAGCAGCTGCTCGCGTTCTCCCGCGGTCAATATCTCCGCCCCGAGGTGTGCCAGCTCAACGAGCTGATCCAGAGGTTCGAGCCGATTGCTCGCCAGTTGCTCGGAGACACCCGAGAGCTCGACCTTCGGCTCGCCGCCGAGCTCTGCGCGGTGAAGGCCGACCCGGCGCAGATGAATCAAGTGCTCACGAACCTCGTGGTCAACGCGCGCGACGCGATGCCCGAAGGCGGCAGGCTCGTGATCGAGACCGCCACGGTCGCGATCACGCAACCCGGCGAAGGCGTGGAGCCCGGGCGGTACGCGCAGATCCGCGTGAGCGACACGGGCATCGGGATGGACGCGGACACGCTGGCGAAGGTGTTCGAGCCCTTCTTCACGACCAAGGTCGGCGGGACGGGCCTCGGGCTCGCCACGGCGTACGGCATCGTGCGCCAGAGCGGCGGGCACATCGACGTACGCAGCGAGGTCGGGCGCGGCACGACCTTCCGCATCCTGTTGCCCGAAACGACGCAACACGCGACGGTGGCGACATCCACGTCGGCGTCGGTGCCGCCGCCTTCCGCCGAGTCACCCGCGCCGCCGGCGTCCGTCCAGGTCCCCGCGACGCGCGGGGGGGAAACGGTGCTCCTCGTCGACGACGAGCCGCTCGTGCGGGAAGCGACGCGCCGCGCGCTGCGCTCGCTCGGCTATCAAGTGCTCGCGGCGCGCAATGCCGAGGAGGCGCTGCACATCGCCGCCAACGAAACCGACGAGATCGCGCTCGTGATCACCGACGTGATCATGCCGGGCATGAACGGCCCGGACCTCGCGCGCGAGCTCGGCCGGATCAAGCGCTCGTTCAAGGTGCTGTTCATGTCGGGCTACACGGCGGGCGTCCTCGCCGAGCACGGACTCGAGCGCGACAGCGTGGATTTCTTGCAGAAGCCGGTGCCGCGCGACCTGCTCGCCTCGAGAATCCGCGAGCTTCTCGGAAGCGGCGGCGAGTCGCAGCAAGCCCTGAACTAAGTAAACCGGCGGACCCTCACCCCGGTTCTCCTCGGACCCGCCAGCGTCCGAAACGAGAGCTCGAGCGGGACACGAGCCGCCGGCGCTCTGGGCTCGAAACCCAGTTAGGTGTTCCCGGCGCGCTCGAGCAGCGCCGTGGCGTAGGCCGGTCCCGAGACCTCGTGCTTGAAGTAGACGAACGCCGTCTCGACGCCGAGCGCGCGCACGCGCTCGAGCGCGGCGTCCAGGGCCGGGCCCGCATAGTCGGCGCGGCGGAGGCGAACGTAGGTGAAGGGCGCCGTGCGAACGAACGGAGCGCCGGTGCCCTCGTCCGGATCCACCTCGGCCGCGACGAGGGCCGCGCCGCGGGCGGCGAGCGCCGCGTACACGTCGTCCGCGAACCAGGAAGCGTGCCGGAACTCGAAGGCAACGCGCGGCCCTTCCGGCAAAAGCTCGAGGAAGCGCGTCAGACGGTCGAGGTCCTTCTTGAACGTGGGCGGCAGTTGGAAGAGCAAGGGGCCGAGACGCGGACCGAGCCGCGCGGCGAGCTCGAAGAACACGCGCAGCGGCTCCTCGACCCCGGCGAGCTTGGCGAGGTGCGTGATGCGCCGAGGCGCCTTGAGCGCGAACGTGAACGACTCGGGGACCTGGCGCGCCCAGCCGTCGAGCAGGGTCGCGCTCGGCATCCGGTGGAGGGGGTGGTGGATTTCACCCGCCGCCAGACGCACGGGTAACGCCGCGAGCACCTCCCCCGCGGGCAGGTCCGGCGAGAAA
>QGUH01001369.1 GCA_003242355.1 Pseudomonadota bacterium | reverse complement strand
GCCGAAGGCCGCTGGTTCGACGAAGGGCTCGCCGTCTACTTCGGCGCTCTGTTGCGTGCGCGGGCCGGGTTGCTCGACGAGCGGGCGCTCTGGGAGGAGTTCGTTCGCGAGATGCCGGCGGGTCTCCCGGCGCTTAGCCGCACCGGGCTCGCGCACACCCCCAGGGGTGATGCCGCCTACTGGGGCGGCGCGGCGCTCTGTTTGCTCGCGGACCTCCAAGTCCGAACGGATTCGGCCAACGCGACCGGCCTCGAGGACGGCATTCGCCGCCTGCACGGGAGCGGCGCGCACAGCTCCGAAGTGGCACGGCTCGAGCACGCGCTCGCGCTCGCGGATCAGGCCTTTCCCCGCCCCGTGCTGCGTCCGCTCGCCGCGCGCTTCGCCGGGAAAGCGCGCCCGCCCGATCTCGCGGCGCTGTTTGCACGGCTCGGTGTGAAACACGATACGCGGGGGCACGTCGTGCTCGACGACGGCGCGGAGCTCGCGCACGTGCGCCGCGCCCTCGTGCACGGAAACTGAATCTTTTCACCGCGCCGACGTGAACGCGAGAACCCGCTGAGCGGAATCCGAAACCGGTTTCAGGTCGACAAGCACGTCATGTGCCAATCGAAAATTCGTAACAATCGCGAACATTTGTGGGACCGGTTTCGCAAGGCAGTTTCCCCGTGACACTCATCATGGCAGATCCCGCCCCCCAAACCTCATGGAGGTCGAGTGTCGCTCACCTCTACGCTACTCACGGTTCTTCTCACTCAAACCTCTCCCGGCGGCAGTGACTTCTCCGTGGAAGTCGCCACCGAGTGCGTCCAACAGGCCGAGTGCCCCAACGCGCGCTGGTCCAGCTTTTACGGCACTTGGGTGCGCCGCGAGTCCCGAGCCACGGCAGAACAACGGTACGCGCGCATCGTGGATGCCGCGGTCACGGCGGCCAACGAGCTTTTGTGTGTGGATGAATCGGGACGTCGGGTCGAAAACTGCACTCCGTACACCGGCGTTTCCGTCAAACTGAAGAATCCACCGCGCTGGAAGCGCGACGAGCTCGCCACGATGGGCGCAGCGTTCGCCATCATCGAAAGCGGCCTGCGCGAGGACGTGCAGGTCGGCCGCGGCTTCGCGAAGAAGCCGAGCGACGACGGCGGGCGGGGCCGCGGACCCGGCAAAGAGGCGTGTCTGCTCCAAATACACCCGAAGGTTTATCGCCGCTTCACCGACGGCCCGCTCGAGGCGCTGATGGGACACGAGCGCGAAGCGCTGCTCGAATGCTTCCGCACCGGAATGCGGATGATCATCAACGCCCGGGCAGTCTGCTCGGTCCGCGCGCGCGGCGTCCCCTGGGACTGGGCCACCGCAGCCATGTACACGACGGGCCACAGCTGCACCGCCGGCAACCAAGGCAAAACCGCAGCTCGCACATACCTCTACCGGCGCATGCTCGCCGCCGTGCGGAACGCGAGCAAAAAGAAGCACTCTTCTTGAGCGCGACGCCTGCGTGAGACCAGACGGCCCATGGC
>QGUH01000347.1 GCA_003242355.1 Pseudomonadota bacterium | reverse complement strand
TATCCGCGTTTTAGTAAGTGCAACGGTTTTGCCCAGGCGCAGCACTCCCTCGGGCTCCACGTCCTGCGCGACATCGGTCGCGATCTGACGGCACCCCTGTCGGCAGAGGACCGTTACGCGCGTCTCTTGGACGCGGTTACACGCGCCGTGCCCGCAGACGCGGCGTGCCTCCTGCGGCGCGAGGGGGACGCGCTCGTCCCGCTCGCCGCGCGCGGCTTGCGTCCGGCAGCGCTCACGCGCACGTACCCACGCGACGCCTATCCCCGGCTCGATCTCGTCCTGCGCTCGACCGAGCCGGTCCACTTTCCGGTCGACTCGCCGCTGCCCGAACCGTTCGACGGCGATCTGCTGGCGCAAACGACTCCGCTCGTCACGGTGCATTCGTGCATCGGCTGCCCGCTGATGGAAGGAGACGAGGTCATCGGCGCGCTCACGCTCGATGCGCTCGCGCTCGACGCGTTCGACGGCCTCGAGCCCGCTTTTCTGTCGGCGCTCGCCGCGCTCGCGGGCGCCGCGCTCCGCACGAGCGTGCTCGTGGACGCGCTGGAACGCCGCGCGGAACGCCGCCGGGCCGCGACGCGCGACGTCGCGGCGATCGAGGTCGCGGGGGACGCGCACCTGCTCGGAACCAGCGCGGCGATGGGCCGTCTGCTCCGAGAGATTCGGATCGTGGGCGCTTCCGATCTCGCCGTGCTCGTCACGGGCGAAACGGGCGTGGGCAAGGAGCTCGTCGCGCGCGCCATTCACGCCGCTTCGGCGCGCCATCGCGCGCCCCTCGTCCACGTCAACTGCGCGGCCTTGCCCGAATCCATCGCGGAGAGCGAGCTGTTCGGGCACGTCGCGGGAGCGTTCACGGGCGCTCAGCGCGAACGTGCCGGCAAGTTCGAGGCGGCCGACGGCGGCACGCTCTTTTTGGACGAAGTCGGCGAGATGCCGCTGTCCGTGCAACCGAAGCTCTTGCGCGCGCTCCAACACGGCGAGGTCCAGCGTGTCGGCTCGGATCGCCTGCATCGTGTCGACGTGCGCGTAATCGCGGCCACGAACCGCGACCTCGAGCGCGAAGTCGAGCGCGGTCGCTTCCGCGCGGATCTCTTCCACCGTCTCGCAGCGTTCCCGCTCCGCGTCCCTGCCCTCCGCGAGCGCCGCGAAGACGTGCCCGTGCTCGCCACCCACTTCGCCGAAATCGCGCGGCGCCGCCTGGGCGTCGGCCCGGTTCGGTTCACGGAGGAAGCGATGGCGCACCTGCTCGAGGCCGACTGGCCCGGCAACGTGCGCGAGCTCGAGAACGCGGTCGGCCGCGCCGTGTTGCGCGCGGGGCACGCCGAAGCCCCCGGCGCTCCGGTGCGCGTCGGCATCGAGCACTTCGACGAAGCGCCCGGCATGCGCGACAGCGCGCCCCCGAGCTCCTTCACGCGGGCCGTGCTTTGGGAAGGAAGCCTGCGCGAGCGCACGGCCCAGTTCCAACGGACCGCGATCCGCGAGGCCCTCGCCCGGCACGGCGGCGTTTGGGCCGCCGCCGCCCGCGATCTCGGCATGCACCGCAGCAACCTCTATCACCTCGCCACCCGCCTCGGCCTCACGCCCAACGCCGATCGGCAAAGCGCTCGCCCGCACGCACCTTTCGGCGCCAGTTCCGACTCCCCGGGCGCGTCCCGACGGCGCTCCTAGTGCACCGCTAATGAATTAGCGTGAACTTTTCGACGGTCAGCACATGCACGGGCACGTGCATCGGGGCCCGCCGATGCCATCAGTCGACGCTACCGCCGAACGCTTGCGCGTACCTCATTAGCGGTGCACTAGGAACAGGGGGTGGAGCTCCGAGGTTGCTAGAGCTATGAGCCGCGAGCGAAGGCGTGGACCCTTGCCAACGAGCAGCTGCGAAGGAGCGGCAAAGGGGGGGGGACCCTTCCTCGCTGCTAGCTGGGAAGCAACCTGGATAGCAGCCCTAATGAAAATTCGGCCCGCAGCTCGCGAATCACGAGGGTCCCCCCTTCGAGGGCGCGAGCGAGGCCCAATCCCGAACGGGCCTATCCCCGAAACACAACACCCCTCCAGCCAACTCACTCGGACGTGAGTTTCTGCGGGCGCGCCGAGTCGCGTCGGGGTGCTCGAGGGGCGGTGAGCCCCTCGAGCAGGACGCAACTAACCCCGTGAGCGCGGCTTACGCGCGCGCGGCGTTGATTTCGCCGCCGCCGCTCGAGCCGAAGTTCGGCGACCCGTTGCCGGTTGCGGCGGTGATGACCATGTTCAACAGCTTGCCGTTCTGCACGCCGCCAGCGTCGATGTACTGGCCTTGCTTGAAGTAGCCACCACCGTTGCCCCAGATGATGTGGGGAACGTTGCGCATCGAGTGGTTGCCCTCGGCGACGTGGTTCGTCCACAGCACCACGCACTTGTCGGCGAGCCCTCGATCGCGGAAGTGGTTCAGACCGCGAGCGAGCGTCTGCATGCGCACCACGTCGATTTCGGCGTGCGCAGCCTCGGCCGTCGCGTTCTGGCCGATTGCCGCGTCGGACGCCACCCGGTGGCTGATGAAGTGCAGCCCCCAGTTGCCGAGCGTCTTGTTGGACGGCACTTCGTAAATCGTCGCGTCGGTCCCGTCGCCCCACTGGAGCGTCGCCGTGCGGTTGAAGTTGCACGCGAAGGCGAGCGCGACGAGCTGCATGTGCAGCTCGACGATGTTTTCCATGCCGCCGTTCGGAACGTTGGTCTTGTTGTACCGATACGACTTGAGCGCTTCGATGCCTGCGACGTCGAGCCCGTCCGTCGAGCAGCCCGCGATGGGATTCGTGGGATCGGTCATCTTGATCTCGACCTCGCGGATCGCGTCGAAGTGCTGCTGCAGGCGCTGCTTGTCTTCGGCGCTGAGCTTCGGGTTCTGCAACAGCGAATTGAGCTCGGCGCGAACTTGATCGTTGGCACTCTTGCGCCGACGGAGCAGCTCGTCGGTCATGCTCGGTGGAGCGGACCCGGCGCCGTTGCCCCCGGTGCTACCATTCCCCGGCGTCACCACGCCGACCAGGCTCTGATAGAGCTTGTAGGGGTTGTCGGTCGCGGCGCGCACGTTGCCGTTGTTGTCGAACGAGATGCGCTCTTCGATGTACCCGTTGTTGAGGTTACCGGCGTAGAGCGTGAGCGGATCCGTTCCCTGAGGGTTGACCGCCTGCGAAATCACGACGTCCACCGAAGGCCCCGAGGCACGCGCCGTGCTGCCCCGGCCATTGGGCGTCCGCGCCGTGAGCGATTGCGACAAGCCTTCCGCATGCCCGCACCCGGCCGGACTCGTCTGCGGGTAGTTGATGCCGCGGATGATGAGCAGGTTGTCGGCGTGATCCTTCAGCTGATTGACGGCCTTGTCGCCGGACGAAAGCACGGTGCTGAGCGCGCCCGTCTGACTCGGCCAAAACCGTTTCGGCTCGACGCCGCACGCCGCCACCATGAAGAAGGTGAACACGGGCGCGGCGTTCTGAGCCCACGCCGAACGCTCGGGCAGCCCTTCGAGGAAGGGCAACCCGATCGCGATGCCGCCTGCGCCGTACAGGAACGCACGGCGGTTGATCGTATTTCGCCCACGCACGAACCTGCGACTCATTGGACACCTCCGACCCGCGTGCGGAACGAATCCGACTTCACCAACGCGAGCATGACCTGCTTGAAGGAGGAACCCGACGCCTGGCTCACTGCGCCGAGCGCCTCGACGAGCGGACGATCCTGCTCCACCAAATCGCGTTGCATCGCGTAACTCGCCATCTTCTTCGCCCAACACTGGTGGGCCTGCGCTCCATTTGCCATGTGTGCCATCAGCTCGGGAGCTCCCGAGAACGACAGATTGCCCTCCTGGAACGGATAGATGCCGGTCGTATCGACGGGCTGACCGTTGTCCGTGTCGCGGAAACGACCGAGACCATCGAAGTTCTCGAACGCGAAACCCACCGGGTTGATGATCTCGCCGTGACAGACCTTGGCGCACCCTTCGGTGAGCTTCGTGATGACCATGCGGTTCGTCTCGTTCTCCTCGGGCTGCGGAATGTTGGGCAGCTCGATATTCGGAATTCCCGGATCGGCGCACAACACGTCGAGGTTCAGCCGCGCGCCGCGATGGATCGAGTCCGGCTCGTTGTTGCGCGCCCAGAGCGCCAAGAACGGCGCCTGCGCGAAGTAGCCGACGCGGTCGGGGAGCTCGACCTGTGTCATCCCGCTGCCCATGCGGGGCAGCCCGTAGATGCTCGCCATGTTCGGCCCCACGAAGGCCGTGGTGGACGTGAGCATCTCGCGAACGCCGAGGTTCTGCGCGAAGAGGCGATCGAAGAACAGGATCGACGCCTCCTTGAACTCCGCGTTCATCGCCTCGGTGTACCCGGAGACTCCCGTCTTAGCGATCGAGTCGTACAGCGCGAACTTGTAGAGCGCCGCGTGGAACTTGCGCATCACCGCGAGTGCGGCCGGCTCTTCCAGCATCTTGGCGGCCTGCTCGGCCGCTCCCTCGGCGGTGGCGAAGGAGCTCGCCGCATCGAGCATCGCGTCCGTCGGCGTGGTGTCACGGAGCCAGAACGAGAGCTTCGCCGCCATCTCGTACCCGCTGAGAGGCGCGCCGGCGTCGGCCATCTCGATGCGGTAGAGGAAATGCGGCGACTGCAACATCGTCGTGATCACGTAGCGGGCGCCCTTCGTGAACGCGCTCTGCGTGCCCTGTCCGTTCGCAGCCCCTTCGGCGTGAATGGCGAGATACGCCTGCACCTCCGCATCGGTGAGATCGCGACGGAAGGCGCGACGCCCGAACGTCTTGACGAACGTAGTCGCGTCGTTGGTGGCGACGACGTTCTGCAAGGCCGCGTCCGTGGCCGTCACGCGGTCGGCAACCGCTTCGGCCGCAGCCTGGAAATCCTTCCAAGCCGTGTTGTCGACGAACACGACGCGCTCGTTGTTGTCGAAGTCGGTCGTCCCTGCGACCGCATCGAGGAAGCCGTCGGAAACGCCCGTGGGGCCGTCGAGGCGCAGAATGTCGCGAACGGCGTTTTCCCACTGGTCGTTGGTGAGGCGGAAGAACCGCGTGTAAATCGGCTTTCCGTGCAGGCTCACCGGCACCGGACCCGACGTCGGCTCTTGAGTCGTCGAACCCGAGCCGCCCGGGTCCGAGCCTGGGTTGGAACCCGGGTTGGAGCCCGGGTTCGAACCCGGGTTGGAGGGGGGGCTCCCGGGGCCGTTCCCCATTTGCCCGCGGGCGTAAGGGGTCGGCGGGAGCACCCCAGGCGCGCCCGGGTG
>QGUH01001368.1 GCA_003242355.1 Pseudomonadota bacterium | reverse complement strand
GTGTTGTAAAGACGTCACCTCGAGAACGGTGCTGTGATCCGGCGTCTTCTCCGCCTGCTCGTTGGCCCGCCGCGACTTCGCTCGGTACTTGAAGACCATGTACGCGCCCGACGCGACGACGCCCACGGTGAAGACGACGGCAATCCAGTAGAGGAAGTCGTAGACTCCGTCCACCGCGCGCGTCGTGACGGACGCGTCGAGCGGCATCCAGTAGGTCGATGACGGGGGGCTCTTTGGCAGCCCTGAAGCGGGCTCCCCGGCGAACGCGAGCAGGGTCCTCGGGATCTGGGTCATGGGAGTGTGCCTTGAGCTAGACGCCGCCTACGCTTCGCGTCGGCCCGGAACAGGACCGCGAGAAAGCCGGCGAGCAGAAGGACGGCGGCGAGGCCGCCGACCTGCATGATCTTGCGGGCAACGGGCGCGTACCGCCCGACGCTCGAGTCGTAGTGGAAGCAGTAGAGAATCAGCCGATCCAGCGTGGTCCCGATGCGGCCTTCCGAAGCCTCGACGAGCCCGAGCCGCAGCGTCTTGGGGTCGTACTCGAGACCGTACAAATAGCGGACGAGCTTGCCGTCCGGCGCGGCGAGGGCGATCGCCGCGGGGTGTGCGTACTCCTGGCTTCGTTCGTCGTACCGATACGAAAACCCGATGGCGTCGGCGAACGCGCGCACGTTCGCCTCGGATCCCGCGAGGAACCGCCAGCCGCCGCGCGCCTCGGGGCGCCCGTACTGGGTCAGGTAGCGGTTCAACGTGCGCTGCGCGACCTCCTGGGGCTCGTGTGGCTCGAGGCTCACGGTCACGATGCGGTATTCGCGGTTGATCCCCCACTCGACCTGCTTGAGCCCCTGAATCAGCCCATTGAGCTGCAGGCTGCAGAGCATGGGGCAGTTCGAGTAGTTGAGCGTGAGGATGACCGGCGTCCGCCCGTCGAACAGCTCGCCGAGCAACACCGTACGGCCCGACTCGTCGCGGAACGCGAGGTCCTTCGGCACGTAGTGACCGAGGCGCTCCTTGACGTCGACCGCGGCGAGCTGTGCCGGCACGGGGTCGACGCGATCGACGCGCTCCTCCGGCCGCACCGGTGCCGCCACCGAAACGCCGGCACCGAGCAGCACGGTGGCAACGACGGCCACCCAACGAAGGAGAACGCAGCGAGCAATCATCACGGAGCTTTCGACGCACCCTCCGGCGGCGTGCTGGGAGCCTGGGCTCCGCCAGGCGCGGGCGGCTGGGCAACCGTGCCCGGAGCCGCCGGCGGAGTGCTCGGCGCGCTCGTGGCCGGAGCGCCGGCGGGAGTCGGCGCGGCCGCGCCGCCGCCGGCAGCGGCCGGGCTCGGCGCCGTCGCGCTTTCCGGAGCGCCAGCCGCGGTTGCGCCAGGCACTGGCGCCGCGCTCGCCCCCCCAGTTCCCCCGGCGCCCGCAGCCGCCCCGGCTTCGGGCGCGGCGCCCCCCTCCCCCTTTCCCTTATACACATCTTACGCCGCCGCCAAAAAGAAGGAGGGATGCACGGGTG
>QGUH01000346.1 GCA_003242355.1 Pseudomonadota bacterium | reverse complement strand
CAAACCCCCTTGGGCGCCGCCCCCCGCCGCCCCCGCGAAGCGACCTGCGCGACCCGGGCCCCCCCCGCCCCCGCCCCCCCCGCCGGCGCCGGCGCCGGCGCCCGCTGCCGAGAACGCCGCCCAGAAGCCAGCGGAGGACGAAGCCCAGGGAAATCCCCCCAGCGTTCCCGCACCCCCGTCTACGGGAAGCACTCCATGATCGGCCGCCACCGATCCATCGCACTCGGGGCTCTTTTCGCGGCGCTCGGAACGGCCGCTGGGTGTACGGCCGCGTTGGGATCGCGAGCGAATGCAGACGCTCCGCCGTTCCTGTCACGGCCGAACAACGCGCTCGGGGTGGTGTACTCGCGGTCGATCCTGGCTCCCGAGCGAGCGATCGGGGAGCCGTACCAACCGGGCCAGCCGGAGCTCGACGTGCGGGGGCGGCGCATTTTCGTCGGCTCGAGCGATCGCGGGCTCTACGCGCTCCGGGCGCAGGATGGGGCGCATCTCTGGCGCTTCGAGACCCTCGGCTTCGTGCAGTCGCGTCCGTTGTACGACCCGGTCGAGAACGTCCTGTACTTCGGGTCGAACGATGGGGCGCTCTACCGCGTCGACGCGAACACGGGCGCGCTCCACTGGCGGTTCATGACGAACGCGGCGGTGTCGCGCCGCCCCGTCCTGAGTCACGGCCTTCTGTACTTCACGAACGCCAACGACACGGTGCTGGCGCTCGATCCCAAGAGCGGCGCGCTCGTCTGGCAGCAGCATCGCACTCCGGCGATGGGCATGGAGATCGCGGGGCACGCCGGGCCGGCCGTGTACCGCGACAAGGTGTACACCGGGTTCAGCGATGGCACCGTGCTCGCGTTCGACGCCCGAACGGGGGCGGAGCGGTGGCAGCCCGTGGATCTGTCCGCCGAGGCGGAGCAGCTCCTCGGAGAGCTGCCGACCTATCTCGACGTCAATACGACGCCCGTTCCTGACGAGATTTCGGCGGGCAGCGTCGTCTACGTGGCGAACTACGCCGGCGGCGTTTTCGCGCTCGACAGCGAGACCGGCACCCAGGTCTGGCAGAACTCCGGGGTGCTCGGCGTGAGCGACCTGTTCTTGTGGTCCGAGCCCGGAGCTCCGGGCGAAGCGGGAAAGCCCGCGCCGGAGCCGCGAAAGGTCCTGGTCGCGTCGTCGGGAACGACCGGCCTCTGGGGCCTCGATCCGGAGACCGGTCGCGAGCTGTGGCGGCGGGCCGTGCCGTATGGCGGTGTCTCGGAGCCGGCGCCAATCCTCGGCGCCTTGCTCGTGTCCGCGACGCAGCTCGGGGTCTTTCTCGTGTCGCCACTCGGAGGCGAGCTCATCGACGGCATCCACATCAGCGGCGGCGTCACCATGCGTCCAGCGGCCTACGGCAACCGCGCATTCGTCGTCACGAATGGCGGCCGCTTGCTCGCGTTGCACGTCCCGAGCCCGCGTCCGCTCCCCAGAGAAACGCGCCCGGCGCTGTAGAGCGGCGCGGTTGTGCCGCGGGCCGTTTTCTCCGGCCCGCGCCCTCGGCGGGCGCGCTCCAGGTCACGAACGGCGCGAAGCCCGTGTCTCATGTTCTCGAGGCCCACGCGCTTCCGAGGTCACGACCACTTCAACCGGAACGGCTGCGGAGAATGGGTCGCGGAACCGCGCGAACGAACGACGCGGGACGCGTTCCGGAGCCGATAGCCCGGGTTGCACCCCCGTTCGTAGTTCGCATAAGATACATTATGTCAACTGTTCGGGCGGGTTTTGGTGGTCGTTGGCGCCGCGGGCGCGGCGGCGGTTCATCGGGAGCGACCGCGTCACGCGCAACGGCGCCTCAAGCGAGCGCCGCGCCGCGACCGCGGCATCGATCAAGGGATGCGCGCGACGTGTTGCCCGGCGCTCGAGGCGGCGGTCTCAGACTCGCGAGCGACCGCGAGCCACCGGGACTGGCGCAGGATCCTGGCGCCGACTCGGGGCATGTTCCGATGGGGCCGCGTCGCCGGGCTGCGGATGCGTGTGGTTCGCGCCTCGTGCATTCGCGGGCTATGCAGCGCGACGTTCGTAGGACGCTCGCCCTCCCTTGGGGCCGGCCCAGGAGCTTGAGCCTTCCAAACGGCCCCGGAGGTTGGTGATGGATCCCTGGAGACTTTGCGCCGCGGGGACGGCGGTCTCGGCGGCATTTGAGGCGGCGGCGGCTGGTCGGGTCGGTGTCCTGCGAGCCGGCCCGCTCGGCGGAGCTCGATCGCACCGGAATCGTGCGAGAAGGTCTTGCACGGTCGGGCATTTGGAGATAGTAAGCCGGCCCGCGAACGCTTCCGCGGTGGCCGCAAGGCCGGAGCCTCGTCCAGCAGGAATCCTCCAGGAGCTCAGCCAATCCACACACACCCTTAACTTCTTTGGGGGATCGTCTAACGGCAGGACACAAGATTCTGGCTCTTGTTATCTAGGTTCGAATCCTAGTCCCCCAGCCCCCTCACTTACCCCGGCGCGTCCGGGAATTTCAGGCCCCATCGTCTAGCGGTTAGGACATCGGCCTCTCACGCCGGTAACGCGGGTTCGATTCCCGCTGGGGTCGCCAAAGTTCGAGGCGAGTACGTCTCGTCGGGTTTGGGGTTCACCGGTTCGGCGTCCGAGCGAGCGCCGGAGCTGAGCTCACCTGCGATGGCTACCCTCGAGGTGACGAGCGATCGCGGGGGCGATCTCGTCGGGGGCTTCGAGCTGGGGAAAGTGACCGACGTCCGGGAGCTCGAGGACCGCGGCGGAAGGCAGAGCCGAGCGCCAGCGGGCGAGGTTTTCTGGGCGGACGATCTTGTCGGCCAGGCCCCAGACCACGAGCGTGGGAATGTCGGAGAGCACGCCGAGGCGCTGGCTCAGCTCGTCGAGCAACGGCCTCTCGAACGCGATGGACCGCGCGAACCCGAAAGCGCCCGCACGCGCGGCGCGGTTCGGAAATTGGGCCAGGAACTCGCGGCGGAGCTCACGGGTCAACGGCACGCGCCGGCCCCAGGAAAGTGGGACCATCACGCGCGGCGAGAAGTTGAGCGAGAGGTACAGCCAGCGCATGAGCGGCCCTCCCATGCTCTTCGGCGCGCGCAGGTCCCAAAGCCAGCTCTGGATGATCGTGAGGCTCTGGATCCGGTCGGGCTGCTCCAGCGCGAGCGGGAGCGCGACCGGCCCACCGAAGTCGTGCACGACGAGATGAAAACGCGGGAGCTTGAGCGCCTCGAGCCAGGCGCGCAAGTTCTCCGTATGCCAGCGCAGCGTGTAGACGCGAAAATCCGGCGGGCGGCTGCTCGCGCCAAAGCCCAAGTGATCCGGAGCGAGTACGCGGTAACGCTCGGCGAGCGCCGGAACGATATACCGCCATTCGTGCGATGAGGACGGCGTTCCGTGCACGAGCACCACGGGCTCTCCGGCGCCCTGAGTGCGGTACGCCATTTCGCCGCCCGGTACGGAGATGACCTGCACGAGCGGACTCCTAGCGCGCCAGGCGACGGAGTTCTACGTGCAGCATTCTGCTTCGGTTCCGGATGGGCGAAGCACCGACCTGCCGGACTCCGGCGCAACGACCTGCCTGATCGCGGCACCGTCTTGGCGGCTCCGCTCGCCTGCTCCGGGTGAAGCCCGCGAAGAGCACGCATACGGTTCCGGCTCGGGCGGCCACGGGCGCCAGCAGCGCGAGGTTCGCAAAATTTCCGCCGGCCATGCTGGATTGACGGCACGGAAACCGAGACACTCGAGTGTCGTTCGAGACCGCGGTCGCACCGCGGTCCGGTCGAAAAAGAACACCCAGAATGGAACACGGCTCGCGTCTCTTTGGGTTCCGCCTCTACGCCCCTGCCCTCTCCGCTCTGGTACTGATTTTGGCCTGTAGCGGCACCTCCGACGATGAACCCGGAGGCGGCTCGGGCGGAAGCACGAGCGGCGGACAGGGCGGAGCCGCCGCTGGCAACGCGAGCGGAGGGACCCTCGGCGGCAGTCCGAACGGCGGCGCCAGCCCAGGGTCGGGCGGTGTCGCGGGAGGTTCGGGCGGCAGTGGCGGCACGAGCGGGGGTGGTGGCACGAGCGGTTCGAAGGGAAGCGTCGGCGGAATGGCGGGCGCAGGCGGCGCTTCGGGGGGCGCGGGCGGTACGACTGCCGGGACTGGCGGAATCACTTCCGGCGGGGACGGTCAGGGAGGCATTTCGACGGCTGGCATCGGAGGGGAAAACCCGGGCGGCGCCGCCGGCGGAAGCGCGGGCAATGGGGGCGGCAGCGCCGGCGAAGGAGGCGCCGCGGGCGGGTCGACCCGTTGCGGCGGCGCCGGGCGGCTCATGGAGAACCTCGGGCGCGGCCTGGTCGCCGTGAAGGTCGAGGGCGGCGTGTACGTCGGGTTCCGCCTGCTCGCCAACGAGCCCCTCGACACGGGGTTCAACGTGTACCGGGGCGACACCCGGCTCAACGACGCTCCCCTCACCGGCGCGACCAACTATCTCGATCCGGAGGGCACGCTGAGCGATCGCTATTCGGTGCGAGCGGTCGTCAACGGTGTGGAGCAGGCACCGTCCGAATCGGTGAGCGTGCTCGATCGGAACTACATCGAGATTCCGCTCGACATGACCGGAACCACGCAGGGTGCGAATCACGTGGGCGTGGGCGATCTCGATGGCGATGGCGAGTTCGATTACGTCGTTCGCCGCGCGAATCAGGACATCGATCCGTCGCAGAGCACGGTGGCCGACAACACGTTCAAGCTCGAAGGATATCGGCGCAACGGCGAACGCCTGTTCCGCGTGGATCTCGGTTGGAACATCCGTCAGGGTGTCTGGTACGCCCCGTTCGTCGTGTACGATCTCGACGGCGACGGCAAGGCGGAGGTGATCACGAAGATTGGCGAAACGCCCGGAAACGACTGGAACGGAGACGGCGTCACCGATTATCGAAGTGGTTCCGGAGCGCGCACGATTCTGACGGGACCCGAGTACTTCGCGGTGCTCGACGGCACCACCGGGGAGATCCTCGCCCGCGCCGATTGGATCCCGCGGGGCGATCCGAACAGCTGGGGTGACGACTACGGCAACCGATCGGAGCGCCACCTGATGACGGTGGCGTACGTGGACGGCGAACGCCCGAGCGTCATCATCTTGCGGGGGACCTACACGAAGCTGTTCGCGGAAGCGTGGAACTACCGGGACGGAACCTTGTCCCGCGTGTGGCAGTGGTACCGGACGGGCGGAGGAGGCTTCCACAATCTGCGCGCCGGCGACATCGACGGCGACGGCAAGGACGAGATCATCAA
>QGUH01001367.1 GCA_003242355.1 Pseudomonadota bacterium | reverse complement strand
AGGCGGGGGCCGCCCCCTCCCCCGACGGACCGCCACCGTCCGAATGTCCGCGACCGCCGCGCCCGCGGCGCGCGGGACGACGCCCACGATCGAGGGATCCGCGGGCAACGGCCGCTTGCGACTCGGCGCGAACAGCCCCTCGGCCGCGAGCTTCTTCTTGAGCTCCTCGAGCGCGAGCAAGAGCGCGCCGCGCCCGGCCGGCCGCACCCGCTGCCCCACGAACTGGAGCCTGCCGCGCGGCGCCCAAACCGTGGCACGCCCGAAGAGCTGGATACGAGCGCCGTCGGCGAGGATACGGCGGGCCCGCATCGCGTCGAGCTTGTAGAGCACGCACTCGATGATCGCGTCCTCCTGCTCGTCCTTGAGGGTGAAGTAGACGTGGCCGCTGCTCGCCCGCTTGAGCGAGCCAATCTCGCCTTCGACCCAGCAGTTCGCGCTTTCGGCTTCGACGGCGCGGCGCAGCCTCCGATCGAGCTCGGCGACACTGAGAACGGTTTCTTCGCTCCCGCCGCTCACGGCGGCGTCTATAGCACTCCCCGAAATGGCCGGTCGTGAATCGACACCGGCCGACTCGGAATGCAGAGCGCGGCAGGTCCGCTCGTTCCGGCGGAAGCGACTCGCCCCGATGCCGGCGCTCCGTCGCCGAACCGAGCCGGCTTTCTCCAAACCCCCGGGAATCCGGACTGCTCGCGAATACGGTACACCCCGCGCCGAGGGCGAAGGAGGAGCAACGCGCCGAACCGCAGGAAACACAGCGACGCCGAGCAGGGTTAAAGAGCCTTTTATCGCGTTGGGGGGCGGCTTTCTATCGCACTCGGACACGGCGCGGCACGCCCTTCGTGTGCCCCGTTCTCCCGAAAACTGCGCGCGCGGCGCCCACCGCACGGGCGGCCGTCCGGCGGCTTGACATTTTTCGGCACCGCGCGAAACGTGGAGCGTGGGTCGCGCGTGCTGAAGAAGGTGCTCATCGCCAACCGAGGCGAGATCGCGGTCCGCATCGCCCGGACGCTTCGCGAGCTCGAGATCGGTTCGGTGGCCGTGTTCACGGAAGCCGACCGGTCGGGCCACCACCTGCGCTTCGTCGACGAAGCGGTGCCGCTCGGCGCCGACCCGCGGGCGTACCTCGACGTCGAGCGCATCGTCGATGCCGCACGGAGGACCGGGGCCGACGGCGTTCACCCGGGCTACGGGTTCCTCTCCGAGAATCCCGACCTCGCCGAGGCGTGCGAGCGAGCGGGCATCGCCTTCGTGGGTCCCCCCGCCTCCGCGATCGCGGCGATGGGGAGCAAGCAGCGCGCCCGCGCGGCGGCGGTCGCCGCAGGTGTTCCGGTCGTGCCCGGCGGCGACGCCGAGTCGCTCGCCGAGGCGCGCGCCTCGGCCGCGCGCGTCGGCTATCCGGTGCTCGTCAAGGCGGTGGACGGCGGCGGTGGCAAGGGCATGCGTCGTGTGGAGACCGAAGCCGAGCTCGCCTCGGCGCTCGAGCGCACGCGCAGTGAGGCCCTCGCCAGCTTCG
>QGUH01000345.1 GCA_003242355.1 Pseudomonadota bacterium | reverse complement strand
GGGGTGAGATTGTTTTTAGTGGAACGTTTCCGGGGGGCGGGCGGGGTGTGGGGGGTTTGCCCGGGGGTGGCCCAGGGAGGCGCGAATGCCGGTGTTTTTGGGGGATCCGGGGGCGGCACGGTGCATGCTCGGGGGTGGGTTCTGGTACACAGGGATGAAGCCATGATCCGCCGGTTTGGAGCGCTGCTCGGGCTCGTGGCGCTCGCGTGCTCGGGAGAGACGGCGCCGCCTTCGGGGGCCGCTTCCGAGGCGGCGCTGCGGATCAACGAGGTAGTGTCCGACAACGAGGGGGTGTGGCTCGACGAGCACGGGGAGGCGGACGACTACATCGAGCTGTTCAACGCGGGGGACGCGCCGATTGGGCTCGCCGACTTCGTGATCGTGGAGTCGTCCGGAATCCACGCGCTGCCCGCGATCGAGGTCCCCGCGCGCGGGTTCGTGCTCTTGTGGGCGGACGACAGTCCGGAGCAGGGGCCGCTCCATCTGCCATTCAAGATAGACAACGAGGGTGAGCGGCTTTCGCTCGAGCGCGCGGACGGGTCGTCGGTCGACAGCGTCGAGGTGCCCGCGCTCGAGGAGCACCACGCGTTCAGTCGATTTCCGGATGGCACGGGGGCATTTGCCGTGTGCGGTTGGGCGACTCCGGGGCGCAGCAACGGTGTGGCGTGCGGTCCGCCGGTGGTGGAGACCACCGGAGAGGAGGTTTCGTTCGCGCCGTACGCGTGGCCCGAGCAGTGGCCGGCGGCGCCGACGCCGCTCGTGATCACGGAACTCGCGCTCCGCCCGGCGGCGTTCGTCGAGATCTTGAACGGCAGCGAGGAAGCGGTTTCGCTCGACGACTACGTGGTGCGCCTCGCCTCGCACGTCTTCGGTCACCCGTGGCCCGACGCGCAGAGCGGCGTCGTCGTGGCGTGGCCCGACGAAGGCGCCGCGCTCGAGCCCGGAGAACGCGTGGTGCTCGAGCTCTCGGAGGACGACGTCGGCGCGATCGCGGCCGGTCCCGACTTCGAGGGCGTCGCGACCGTGTTCCACGCGGGCACGGGCGATGTGGTCGATCGCGTGGACTTCTCGCACTTTCCGGAGAACGCCGCGCTCGCTCGGGTTCCGGATCGCGGCGGGACGCTCCGCTATTGCGTCACCGGCACCCCGGGCGCCGAGAACGACCCGTGCGAGCCGCTGCCCGCCCGCGCGGTCGGTGATCACGTTCGCGGATTGCACACGCCGGGCGATCTGGCCGCGCTCGCCGAGGGCGATCCGATGCTCGGGATGACGGCGGTGAAGTTCGTCCTGGACATGGCTTCCGGCGACGTCGTCACGTTCCTGAAGGCGGCCGATTGGGACCTTCATTACACGTTCATCCGCGAGCGCATCGACGGGCTTCCGCATCTCGATCGCTGCGAGCCCGTTCAGCGTGAAGAGTTCAACGTCGGGTGGTGGGAGTTCAGCGAGCGCGAGTACTTCCGCGTCGAAGGGCGTCGCTATTTGCTGGGCACGCTGGTGCACCACGCGGGCGCGGACCTCTACACCGTCGAGTTTACGCCCGGCGACGTGATCTCCGGCGAGCAGATGAAGCACGCCTTCTTCGCGGTGATGCGGCACGTGCCGGAGCCGAAGCGGTGGGTCGTTCGCCCGCAGCCGGAGCAGATCGAGCGCGCGCGGACGATCGACGGCCAGGTGCCGATGGTGAGCCCGGACGCGCCGTTCCGCGGTCTTTCCTTTCAGCTCCTCACGCCCGGTGTCGCCTACGGCACGCTGCGCTTCGTGCCAGCGGAAGCGCTCGAGAGCACCGCGCTCGGCCCGCGCGACATCGTCGTGACCGACCGGGTGCCGAACGACATTCCCCTCGTTGCGGGCCTCGTCACCGAAGCGTTCCAAACGCCGCTTTCGCACGTCAACATCCTGAGTCGCGGCCGCGGCACACCGAATCTCGCCCTGGCCGACGCGCGGGAGGACGAACGCCTCGCTCCGTACTTCGACAGGCTCGTGCGCTTCGAAGTGACGGGCTCGGACTTCACCATCGCGGAAGCGGATCCGGAGGAGGCCCTCGAGTTTTGGCAGAGCCGGCTGCCGTCGGGGCCGCCGCTCGTTCCGCGGCTCGACACCAGCGTGCGGGGCGTGCAGCCGCTCAGCGAGCGCTCCGTCGCCGACATTCCGTCCATCGGCGGCAAGGCCGCGCAGTTCGCGGAGCTCTACCGCGTGCCGCTGTGCACGGGAGCCACCGTGCCGCCGTCGGCCTTCGCCGTGCCCGTCGTGCATTCGATCGAGCACTTCGCGGCGAGCGGCGCGGCCGAGCGTTTGGCGGCGCTCCGTGCCGACCCGAGCTTCGAAGCCGACCCGCTCGTGCGGGGCGCCGGGCTCGCGGAGATTCGGGAGCTCATCGAAACCCATCCCGTCGATCCCGATTTGCTCGCCGAGGTAACCCAGGCGATTGCGGATCGCTTTCCCGGCGTTCGGGTTCGCTTTCGAAGCAGCAGCAACGTCGAGGACCTCGGCGGTTTCAACGGCGCGGGCCTCTACGACTCGACCGGCGTCGATCCCGACGAGCTCGACGACGGCATCGAAGACGCCATTCGGAAAATCTGGGCGAGCCTCTGGAACCTGCGCGCCTACGACGAACGCGCCTACTACCACATCGATCAAACCGCGCTCGGCATGGCCGTGCTCGTGCACCCCGCCTACCCGTCCGAGCGCGCCAACGGCGTCGCCATCAGCCGGAACATCTTCGCCCCGAGCGAAGGCTACAAGTACTACATCAACGCTCAAATCGGCGAAGCGCTCGTCACCAATCCCGCACCCGGCGTGACGAGCGATCAAATCGTCTACGCTCCGGGCCGCCCGAGCGACCTCGTTTACCAGAGCAGGAGCAGCCTGACCGGCGGCGCGCCCGTCCTCACCGAGACCGAAATCGCCGATATCTCGTGCAGCTTGTACGCCATCCACAACCACTACCGCGCCCTGCTCGACCCCGCGGGTGAGAACACGTGGTTTGCGATGGATATCGAATTCAAGCTGCTCGGCCCCTCGCGGCAGCTCCTCATCAAGCAAGCCCGCCCCTACTCCTTCGGCCGCGAACCGCCGAGCGACTGGTGCGACTTTCTGTAAGCGACCCTTCGCGGCGGGCCCGCCGAATCAGGCAAAGCGGGAGCCCCCAAACTGGGGCGAACGGATTCAACCCGAACCGGCCCTCAACGCTTCGTAAGGAATGTCGTGAAGGGCTGGCGTTGAGGGAACATCCAACTCCGACCGGCGCGGAGGCTCGTGCGGGCGGAGGACCGCAGTGAGCCAACACGGAGATGATTTGGAGATCCGGGGAAGTGCCAAGTTGTGCCAAAGGCCATGGAAACAAGGTAATGCCCACCGCTGTTCCTTCGGGGCGCACGGATCGGTCTTCAGGTACGCCCGTTGCCAGGACAAGGAGTGGGCGCTATGCGCAAGGTTGTTTTGGTCGTGGGTATGGGCATGCTCGTCGGGGCTGGGTGCGGCCGCTTGGACGAGGCGCAGGTTGACGGCACCGGAGCTCCCACGGAAAAGTCTTCCGAGCCTCGAGGCGCTCTGCTGACGGCGCTCGAGGGCCTACGCCTGGTCGAAGGCAGCGACGTGTGTGGCATCGATGGCTGGCACGCCACCCTCAAGGTCTACGACGCCGATCACGCATCCCGCACCTTCAATTGGCACAAGGGTCTCGACTGTTCGGAGAAGTGGGTGCTGGAAGACCAATCGTATCAGGCGCTCGTTGCCTTGGTGCCCAGCTGCGATCCACTTGGGCCTGGGGGGACCGGGCTTCCGCTCGGAGGATGCATGCGTCCCGTCCTCGATGGTTCGCGGGTCGAGTTCAGCGCAGCAGCGGGAGAGCGGTATCGTCTCTTCATCACGGACTGCGCAGAAGGTGAGTTGCAGCTGATGGACGACGCGGACACGGTGCTTGCGACGGGGGCGCCGTCGGGGCTCGACTGTTCGGTCATTGACTACGAGTTCGCAACGTCCGGGAACTGCGTGGTCACGTGGAGCCCACGCGAGCCCCTCCCCAACAGGGTGACGGCACTCCTCGGCGGCGAGATCCTCTCGGACTGAGCCGGCCTTCGACGTCGTCAGGCGAACGGCGCGCTCACCGGCGCCGGTACGATCGGCGGCGCGACGGTTTACCAAGCGTCGATGGTCAGGGCCGCGCTCGTGAGCCAGAGGGCGCCGAGCGGGACGGCGGTCGCCGAGAACCGCGCAGCCCCCGGCTGCTTGGAGGCGGCACTCGCGACGAATCCGCCCGCCGTCGCGCCGATGACGCCGACGGGGACGGCCAGCAACACGGCCCAAAGCCCTTGGGGTTCGCCGGTTCACGGGCGCAGAGCCGAGACAGGGGACCTGGTGCGCGACCGCACTTTCGCACGCGGGCTGCTGCGAGGCGGCCAAACCCAACACGCACCTCCCTGGGTTCGGTTCCACCACCGAGGTTTGGCTCACCCCGCCCATCTTCGGGCTCCCGATCAGCTCCACCGCCGCTCACCGGAGAAGGCACGGCTCAGGTGGTCGACCATGGCGCGGACCTTCGGCGTGCGGACGGCGCGCTCTGGGTAGACCACGAAGAGCGATCGCGAGGTGTCGCGAAAGCGGTCGAGCACCGTGACGAGGCGGCCTTTCGCGAGATCCTCCGCGACGAAATAACTCGGGAGCTGCACGAGCCCGTGACCGCGGAGCGCGAGGTGCCGCAGGAAACGGTTGTCGTTCGTGCGGTGCTTCGGCACGATCTTCACGCTCGTGCGCGAGGCGCCGCCGCCGAGATCCCAAACCTTGCCGTTTTCCTGGTACGCATACCCGATGCAGTCGTGCCGCGCGAGATCGTCGGGGTGCTTCGGGCGGCCGCGCCGGCGCAGGTATTCCGGCGACGCGCAGATCACGATGCTCGAGGGGGCGAGCTTCTTCGCGACCAACCCGGGCGGCGGCGACGTGGTGATCCGAAGCCCGACGTCGAAGCCCTCGCGCACCAAATCCACGAACCGCTCGCTGTAGTCCACGTCGAGGCTCACCTCCGGATAGAGCTCCGCGAAGCGCGCCAGGTGATCCATCAAGTGCAGCTCGGAGAAGGCGGCCGGCGCGGTCATCCGCAACACACCACGCGGCTTGCCGCGCCGCTCGTCCATCTCCTGCTCTGCCTCGGCCACCGCCGCCAGGATCTTCAGACAGTGCTCGTGGAAACGCGCGCCCGCGTCCGTCAGACCCAGCCCCCCCCTCTCCCGGGGAAAAAACCGCGCCCGTACCGCGCCTCCGACTCCCCCATT
>QGUH01001366.1 GCA_003242355.1 Pseudomonadota bacterium | reverse complement strand
CGTTCCTCATCGGCGGGGTTCCGAAATGCAGCAGCTCTCGTTGAAGCTCCCAAAGGGTCGAGGTGGTCGGCGGCGCGGGGCCGGCCGCAAGCGCATCAGCAAGCGCCCCAGCGTTCCTCATCGGCGGCGCGCCGAACATTCGGGGGCGCATCCCGTCCTCGTCACGCATCGCGCGTTGGTGCGGCCGTTGCGTTCGCAGTACGTCTTTCCCACGTTGCGCCTTGCCGTCGAGGCCGCGAACCGTCGCGCACCGGACGACTTTCGTATCGTCCACTATTCCGTGCAAGCGGATCATGTGCACCTCATCGTCGAGGCGCGCGACACGCGCACGCTGAGCTCGGGCCTGAGGGGCTTCGGCATACGCGTTGCGCGCAACGTCAACCGGCTGCTGTTTCGCAAAGGTAAGTTCTGGGACGAGCGCTGGCACGGGCGCGCCCTCACGACCCCACGATCCGTTCGGCATGCGCTCGCCTACGTGCTCGGCAACTTTCGCAAGCACCAGCCGTGGGACCGGGCACCGGTCGATCCATTCTCTTCCGCTCCGCATTTCGAGCACTTCGCAGAGCTCTCGGGCGCCCCGATTCACGCCGCTCCCCACCTGGTTCCGCGCGTGCTCGCGCTCGACGCCGACAATCCTCCCACGGCAAGACCCGGAACCTGGCTTTTGCGCACAGGATGGCTTCGACACGGCCCCTTGAGCCTCTTCGAGAAGCCACGTTCCGCGCGCTGATGACGGCAGCGGCACTCGAGCTTTTCGAGTCCCCCGCCCCGCGTGCTGACGACGGCAGCGGCACTCGAGCTTTTCGAGTCCCCCGCTCCGCGTGCTGATGACGGCAGCGGCACTCGGACCTTTCGAGAACCCCCGTTCCGCATGCTGGTCACGGCACCGGATCTCGAGTCTCTTCGAGAGGCCCGTTCCGCACGGGCACACACGAGCGCTTGAGCCTCTTCGAGAAGCCCGCTCCGCAGGCCAATCCGAGCTCCGGCCGAGCGCCGTTGTGTGGGATCGCTCGCGCGGGGGGTGTCCGGAGAGCCCCGCCGAAGGTCAGGGCGGCGCGTAGCGCGGGTCCGTCAGGAACGTCTCGTCGGTGAGCGCGCGCAGGAAGGCGACGAGGTCCGACTTTTCTTCGGGTGTGAGCCCCAAAGGCCGAATCAATGGATCGGTATCGGGGTGTCCGCGGCCGCCCTGGTCGTAGTGCTCGACGACTTCTTCGAGGGTGGCCAGGGAGCCGTCGTGCATGTAGGGCGCGGTCACGGCGACGTTGCGGAGGGTGGGCACTTTGAACTTGCCGGTGTCGTTGGGTTTGTTGGTGATGCGGCGCCGACCGAGGTCGGGGTCGCCGCTCCGCGACGCCGGCGATCGTCATGTCCATTTCGAGGGGGTCCAGAATCGGAGCGAGCGCCTGCAGCTCGAGGCTCGGCGCGCCCCCATCCCAGAAAAAGCTCGTGACCCAGGCCGCGTTGACGAGCGCCGGAGCGTTGCGGGTGCCCACGCGGCCCTCGACCCCGATGCTG
>QGUH01001365.1 GCA_003242355.1 Pseudomonadota bacterium | reverse complement strand
GCCTCCAGAAAGAACGCGAGCGCGAACGCGAGCAGCTCCGAAAACAGAAAGAAAAGGAGCGCCTCCAGAAGGAACGCGAACGCGAACAGCTCCGGCAGCAAAAGGAAAAAGAGGCCGAGCAGCGGCGGCTCGAGCGGGAACAGGCGCGCATCGCGGCCCAGAAGGCCCGCGAGGAAGAACGCGAGCGCAAGCGCCAGGAAGCCGCCGAAGAACGCGCCCGCAAGCTCGCAGAACGTGAGGCAGCTCGAGAGGAGGCACGCCGGCAGAAGGAAGAGGAGCGCGCTCGCCGCGAAGCCGAGCGTGAGGCCTACCGCAAAGCGAAAGAAGCCGAGCGCGAACGGCTCCGCGCCGAACGGGAAGCAGCGCGACGGGCGCTCGAAGGGAAAGTAGCGCGCGCGAGCAAGCGACTGCAGCGCGGCGACGGCCTTCTAGGCCGCGGCATCACCACCACCCGCGTGTACCGACCCGAGGCCATTCCCGATCAGTCGGGAACCACCCGTCGCATCCCGGAAGGCGCGGCCGTGCGACCGCTCGGTGTGCGTCCTCCGCCGCTTCCCCAGCTGCAGCCACAACCTGCCGTCACCACCCCCCCAACCCCCCCCACGACGGAGGCGGGCGCCGCTGCGGCTCCGACGGTCGCGCAGCCGACCCCGACCGAATCGGCGCAGGGCCCGGAGCCGTCGCCCGAGGGTGCAGAGAAGACCGAGCAAACCGTCAGTGCGCCCAGTCAGCCCGCGGAGCTGGAGCGGGCGGCAGCGCTGACGACTCCCAAGCCCGTGGAGCCAACGCGGGCGACACCGCCTCCCCCTCCGTCCTCTCTCGGCATCGAGGAGCGGTACCAGCGAATTCTCGAGCGGCTGGCCAACGCCGATCCGGCGTTTCAGCGCGAGTACCGCGAGAACTTCGATATGTCGTGGATCTACCACGACAGCGCCCTCGAAGGCGTCGTCTACACCTACCAGGAGCTCAAGACCGCGATCGATCCCAACGTGCAGATCGTTCCGGACTCGAGTCTGCAGCCCGCTTGCGAAGAGATCCGACGGCACCGACAGGCGATCGAGCTCGTTCGCGAGCTCGCGGAGCGCAAGCGCGTGCCGATAACGGTCGATACGATCAAGCGCCTGTACGTGACGCTCCACCCCGAAGAAGGGGACGTCAAGACGGTCAAGTACCGCAAGGACATCCCCCAGCACCGGCTGTACTTCCACGAGTATGCTGCACCCGACAAGATCGCCTATCGCGTTCGGCAGATCGTCGATTGGCTGAACGGGCCCGAGCCGAAGAAGATGAAGAACCCGCTCCGCGTCGCGGCTCGGGTTCACTACGACCTCGTGCGCGTGTTCC
Organism: Pseudomonadota bacterium; assembly: GCA_003242355.1. Lineage (GTDB taxonomy): Bacteria > Myxococcota_A > Polyangia > Polyangiales > Polyangiaceae > PMG-095. The sequence continues at coordinate 171 of QGUH01001365.1, read as the reverse complement.
CGTTCACGACCGACAGCGGCAAGGTCGCGCGGCTGCTCATGAACGTGATCCTGCTCCGTGCAGGGTATCCGCCGGCCATCATCCACTCCACCGAGCGGCAGCGGTACTACGAAGCGCTCAAGGGGCAGCTCCCGGTGATCATCCAGATGGTCGCCGACGCCATCTCCAACG
>QGUH01001364.1 GCA_003242355.1 Pseudomonadota bacterium | reverse complement strand
GTTTCGCTCCCCGCTTCCTTCCCACGGTTGGTCGCCCTTCCGCAGCTGCGGTTCGCTTCGATTGGGATGGTCTCCTTTCGGCGGGACTTGCACCCGCAAGACAGCGCCCATGCTGGGCGCACAATGACGAAGGGGCGGCTCGAAGCCGCCCCTTCGTGGGAGAGGACGACGCGTGAGCAGGGGGCTCAGCGGTTCGTCAGCGCGTTCACGCCGGGGAGAACCTTGCCTTCGAGGTACTCGAGCGACGCGCCGCCACCAGTCGAGACGTGCGACACCTTACTGGACACGCCGGCCTTCTTCACGGCGGATGCCGAATCGCCACCACCGATGATCGTCGTCGCGCCCTGTTCGGTGGCGCGCGCGAGAATCTCGGCGATCGCGATCGTTCCCTTCGCCGTGGCGTCGATTTCGAAGACGCCCACGGGGCCATTCCAGAGGATCGTCTTCGCGCCGAGCAGCACCTGCTCGAACTGCTTCACCGACTCCGGCCCGATGTCCACCGCCTCCCAATCCGGCGAAATCCCGTCGCGCGGAACCGTCTTCAGCGCGCCTACCGTGCGCGCCTTGAAGTCCAGCTTGTCGGTGATCACGAAATCCGTCGGGAGCACCAGCTTCCCTCCCGACTCGGCGAGCAGGCCCTTCGCAAAGTCGATCTTGTCGTTTTCGACGATCGACTTTCCGACCTCCAGGCCCTGCGCCTTGAGGAACGTGTACGTCATCCCGCCGCCGAGCAGGAGCTTGTCGACCCGCGGCAGCAGGTTCTTGATGACGTCGATCTTCGTCGAGATCTTCGAGCCGCCGATGATGGCCACGAACGGACGCGTCGGGTTGCCGAGCGCCTGCCCGAGGTAGTCGAGCTCCTTCTTCATCAGGTAGCCGGCAGCCGCCTGAGGAACGAAGCGGGTGATCCCCTCGGTCGAGGCGTGGGCGCGATGCGCGCTGCCGAACGCGTCGTTCACGTACACGTCCGCGAGCTCGGCGAGCTGCTTGGCGAAATTCGGATCGTTCGCTTCCTCTTCCGGGTGGAAGCGGAGGTTCTCGAGCAGGAGCACGTCGCCCGACCCGAGCGCGGCCACGGCGTTCTTCGCCGGGTCGCCGATGCAGTCGTCCGCGAAGGCCACCTTGGCGCCGAGCAGGTCGCCGAGCGCCTTGGCCACCGGCGCGAGGCTCATCTCCGGGACGCGCTTGCCGTCGGGCCGCCCGAGGTGCGACATCAGGATGACCTTGGCGCCCTTTTCGCGCAGGTACTTGATGGTGGGCAGGGATTCCCGGAGCCGCTTGTCGCTCTCGACGACACCGTCCTTGATCGGAACGTTGAAGTCGACGCGCACGATGACGCGCTTGCCGGACGTCTCGAGATCCTCGATGAATAGCTTGGTCTGGGTGCTCACGGGCCCCCGTTAACAAATCCTGGCCCCGGGGACCATAGGGCAGTTTCACCGGCCCGGCCGCCGCGACGGGGCGCTCGGTCGCCGTCGAATCACCCAGAGCGGGGAGCGGCCTGAAGCCGGCTCC
>QGUH01000344.1 GCA_003242355.1 Pseudomonadota bacterium | reverse complement strand
CTACGAGAGCTAGAACGGTTTCGTGGGGTCGGGGATGTTGATAAGAGACAGGTGCCGGTGCGACCGGCAGCGAGGCAGGCGCCATCTTCGCGGCGGGCGCCGGCGGCGGCTCGCTGGGGGCCTCCGACTCCGGCAGCAACGCGCTCGCACCAGCCCAAACGGCGATCGCGCCGAGTGTGCTCGCTGCTGCGCCGAAGCCGAACGACGACAAGAGCCCGCTCGCCTTGGCTGCCTCGACACCGGCGGCAGCCGTCGTGGCCACGAGCACGCCGCTCCCGATTCCCAGGCCGAGCCCTGCCAGGATGCGCTCCCGCGCGCCCGGTGACATCGCATCGCGACGACCGGCGAGGAGCAACTCCATCTCGAACGGAGTCACTCCTTCTTCGATGAGCGGCAGAGCATCATTCATCGTTGCCTACCCGGCGAGCGGGAGAGCCCGAGCGAGCACGCGCTCGAAGCACGGATCTCCGCAAACGCGCCTCGCACTCGCGAGACTGTACCACGCGCGACCAGGAGCAGTCGCACCCGTTTTCGTCGATTCGTGCCCGTTTCGCTGGGCTCGCCGGGCGCGCACGAAAACAAATACGAAAGACGTGGGTGAGGGCATCAAAGTCACCCGTGTCGTGAATACGAGGGCGCTCGAGGGCGCAGCGCTCGCGCGAGGACAAATACGAATGACGGGCGTACGGGCATCAGGGCGCCCGTGGCGAGATCTAGGCAGCGGTGCTCACGGCGTTGCTCGTTCGCGGCGCGAACGAGGACAAACACGAAAGACGGATCCGTGGGCGTTGGGCCATACACGTCGAGAACACCACCGCGCCGATCACGCGACGAAGGGCATCGTGTGATTGAATCCCCAGTCGCCCTCTTGCGGATCACCGTCCGCTACCGTTTCGACCGCGTGCACGGAACCTCGGCTCCTCTCCTCTCGTCCGCGTCCTCCGCACGGGGCTCCGGGTCGGGCGCCGTTTGGCGTGGCGGAGCCGTCGCCGGACTGCGAGCTCGGCCGTCCGTTTAGGGCAGCGGTTCCGTCGCCGGGCTGTGAGCTCGGCCGCCGTTTGGCGTGGCGGAGCCGTCGCCGGACTGCGAGCTCGGTCGTCCGCTTGGTGGCGGTGCCGCCGCGGGCTCGGGCGCCCGCTTGGCGTGGCGGTGCCGCCGCGGGTCACCCCGGGGCGGTGCACCGGGCGCGAAACGACACCGGCGAAACCCGCGCCCTGTTCCGTTCTCGGTGCCAACTTTCAATATTTCTGCGTGTCGAACGAGACGAGCTGCGAGCCCGACCCGTTTCTTTCACCTCAAAACTTTCCGAGCTGGGCGCGCTCCCGGAACGATCCAAACGCCCTCCATTCGCGCGCAAATTCAACATTCCACACGATTGAGTGAGAAAAAGAGACTCACCAGCAATCGGCTCCCTGGAGTCAAATACGTCCCTCGGTGCCCGGGGCATATGGTGGTGCGCGTACACGTATTTGGGTCCACGGGTCCTTCTCGTGCAGCAAAAAAAGTACATCCACCCCCAGGGAGCGATCGTCGTCATGAGAGAAAAGCGGTTCTTGGTTGCTCTAGGAGCACTATCCGCGGCGCTCGCCGCGTGCGGCCCGGCGGAGATCGGAGCCGGACCGGGAGATTCGAATAACGGTGACACGCAGTCCCCGTCCCCGGGATCTGGAGGCACGAGCGGCATGGGCACTCCGGGAACGGGTGGAACGAGCGTGAGCAACCCCCCGGGTGGGGTGGGTGCCGGCAACGCCACGTCTGCCTCTGGCGGCGCGGCGAACCCCGGTGCCGGCAGCGGCGGCGCAGTCACCGGAACGGGTGGAGCGGGCCCAGGACCGGGCGCGAGCGCCTGCGTTCCGGGCGTTCCCGCCACCACGCAAATCCCGCGCCTGCTGAACCGCCAGTACGACGCGGTCATGCGCGACCTGCTCGGTGTCACGGCCGTGGCTGCCAACGGCAATCAGCCGCCCTCGTCGCTCCTCACCATCGACTTCGACGGCGCGATGAACGCCGACGCGTGGCGCTTGTACCGGACGGCCGCCGACACGATCGCCAAAGAAGTGATGAGCGGCCCCAACCGGTCGAAGTTCATCGCGTGCAACCCGGCCGACGCGGGTTGCTTGAGCGAGACGATCCGCGCGTTCGGGCGTAAGGCCTTCCGGCGGCCGCTGACGGATATGGAAGTGGCGCGCTTCGAGAAGCTCGGTCAGACGACGCCGCCGGGAACGCCCGAGGAGGTTGCCGAGGCGACCCTCGCTGCATTCCTCTCCTCGCCCTCGTTCCTCCTGATTCCGGAGCTGTCGACGCAGACCGAGGGCAGCGCGATCAAGCTCTCGTCGCACGAGATGGCTGCGCGCCTGTCCTTCATGATCTGGGGCTCCATTCCGGATGAGGAGCTGAACGCCGCGGCCGATGCCGACATGCTGCAAACGCCGGACCAGATTCTGGCCCAGGCGCAGCGCATGCTGGCGGTGTCCGAGAAGGTTGCGCCCGTTCTGTCGAACTTCCACCGCGTGGTGTGGGCCGGCGACGACAATACCCCGAACTCCCACTGGTGGAAGATCAGCCACGACGATCATCCGCTCTACAACGAAGCCGCCAAGGTCACCTATCGGGAGGAGCTTGAGCGCTTCTTCGAGGAAGTGGCGTTCAACGGCAGTTTCGCCGAGTTCTTCCTGAGCCCGGTCGCCTACGTCAACCGAGACACGGCGGCCATCTACGGGCTCGATCCCGCGGGGTTCGGTCCTGAGCTGACCCGCGTGGAGCTGGATAAGCAAACGCGCCCGGGCTTCATGACCCGCATCGGGTTCTTGAGCTCGTTCGCGCACGAAAAGGCGACGAGCCCGATCCTTCGCGGCGTGTTCGTGACGGTCAACATTGCCGGCGTGAACGTCCCGCCGCCGCCCCCCGGCGCGGCCGAGAAGCCCGCGCCTCCAGGCGAGTACAAGACCGAGCGTGAGTACGTCGATAGCCTGACCAGTCAGTCCGACGACTGCAAAGGCTGCCACATCCTGGGTGGCCTCAACCAGCCCGGCTACGTGCTCGAGAACTACGACGTCATGGGCAAGTGGCAGGATGTGGACCCGAGAGGGGGCCCGATCAATCCCGTGGCCGAGGTCAAATTCGACGGCACGCCGCGGCTCGTGAACAACGCCTACGAGATGATGCAGATCGTCGCCAGCTTGCCGGCGGCGAAGGCGAAGTACGCGGAGAAGTTCGTCTCCTTCGCGTATCGGCGCGACCCGAACGTGAACGACGCCTGCGTGGTCGAGCAGATCGCCGCCAATCTGGCTCAGGAGAACTATCGCATCGTGAACATCCTCGCCGATCTCACCCAGGCGAATTCCTTCCGTTTGCGCGTCGCAACTCCGTGAAGACTGAGGAAAGCCGAACAATGACCAAGCACATCAACCGAAGACTCTTCCTCCGTGGTCTGGGTGGAGCCGTCGTCGCTGCGCCGTTCCTCAGCTCGGTGGCAGAACGCGAGGCCAAGGCTCAATCGCTTCCCGCCTCGGGTCCGCCCAAGCGGCTCATCGTGATGTTCACCCACTATGGGTGCATCACGACGAAGTTCTTCCCCATGAAGTCGCACGGCGCGCTCACGGCCGCCGATCTCCAGGGAACGACGCTGAGGTTCCTCGAGCCGGTCGTGGACAAGCTGCTCCTGCCGCGTGGTATCCGCGCGATGAACGAGTGGAGCCCGAACAACACCAGCGATGGCGGCGGATTTGGCGGGGGCAATGGCCCCAAGCTCGGGCAGGGCAACGACCCGCACACCCAGGTGGTGGGCTCGTTCTTCACCTGCGCACCGGTGACGCCCAACACGAACGACCCGTTCGATCTGGGGAATACCGCCGCGAAGTTCAACGCGAAGCCCATCGCTCCGTCGTTGGATCACGTCATCGCGAAGCAGTTGAGCCCGAACGGCACCCCGCTCTTCATCCGCGTGGGCAACGGGAACGACAATCCCCAATCGGCGATTTCGTATCAGACGGGAGATGGGAAAGAGTCCCCGTATCCGGGCCTCGGCGTCCCCACCCAGATTCTGAACAGCCTCACGGGCCTGTTCGGCAGCGGGGGCGGCGAGCAGATGAATCCGGACACCTATGCCGTGATTCGGGGCAAGAGCATCCTCGACGTGGTCAAGGACGACCTCGACACCCTCGAGCGCATGACCATGAGCAGCGAGGACCGGACCAAGCTCCAGGCCTGGAAGGCGCTGCTGGACGACACGACGACGGTGATCCGCGGTGCAGCGTGCAGCGAGGACACCGCGGCGTTGATCGGCGCCACCGCGGCGAATGCCAGCGCAGTGAAGACCAACATGCCGGGCACGGACGTCCTTTCGACGAAGATCAACGACACGCTGGACGGCGCCGACGTCTACATGAACCTCGCGGCGCTGGCGGCGGCCTGCAACGCGAATCCGGTGATCTTCTTGAAGTTCCCGGGAAGCTACGTGTTCCGCGGTCTCGGCATCAATGCCGAGGCGCACGGGCTGTCGCACCGTATCGGCAACGCCGAGATGTCCGGCGCGTGCGTGGAGGGCGTGCTCGGCATGCTGCAGAAGATCGACGAGTTCTACGCGCAGAAGTTCGCTCGTCTCGTCACCGCCCTGAACATGATCCCCGAGGGGAACGGCTCCACCGTGCTCGACAGCACGGCCGCGATCTGGTTCCAGGAGCTGTCGGACGGCAACGCCCACAACCTGAACAACCTGCCGATCGTCCACGTTGGCAGCATGGGCGGGTACTTCAAGACCGGCCAGGCCGTGAACGTGTGGGACGGCTCGGCCGACCTGCACCGCGGAGACAGTGAGTCTCAGTGCAACGGCCAGAACAATCAGGCCAACGGTGCCACCAAGGGCACCGGCACGCCGAGCAACATCGCCACGGCGCCGATCAACAAGTACTTCGTCAACATCATGAATGCCCTGGGCGTGAAGGGCAACGCGCAAGGCCAGCCCGATCCGAACGGCACGGGAGAAGTCTTCGCGTACGGCATGTACGACAAGACGGAGGACTTCTTCGGTGGCGGCACGGTCGAACCGCGGATTACCGATCCGGGTCCGTTCGACCAGCTCAAGGCGAACGCCTGATCGACGGCCAACGTCCCTGGACCAACGAAGGCCCCTCCCGTACCGGCGAGGGGCCTTCGCGTTTCTGGCCTCGTCAGTCGCAAACCGAGACTGGCGACGCGCAACCGTCAGACAAGACAGGTCGTGTGTTTTTCGACCGGCACGCAAAGCTCGAGAGCAATCCGATGGTCATGCGGTGTCTGGATTGGC
>QGUH01001363.1 GCA_003242355.1 Pseudomonadota bacterium | reverse complement strand
CGGCCTCTAGTGTCGTGGGGATGTTGTGCCCCGGCCGGCCAGGCCCACCGTGTCCGGCGGGAAACCCCCGCGGGCCCCGCCCCACGGGGGATTCGAGCGTTCCCACCGCTGTTGGGGCGGGGGAGCGCAAGGCCGCGGCGAGGATGGGCCCCCCCGGCAGCCGGAGGACGGCCTGCTCGGCGCTCGCCACGATGGCTCCGGCGCTCGCGCGCATGACCTCCTTGAAGGGGCGCGCCGGAGGCGCCGTGGTGCGCGCCGCCGTGCGCTCCATGGCGACGTTGGGGGACGGGCCTGTGGCGTTGATTCGTGTGCTCATCGTAGCTCCTCCTCGGGCCGGTTCGCGGCCGCACCGTGGAGGTCGGCCCGGGCGGCGTCGCGGTTGCGCGTTTTCTGCGCCTCACGACGTCGCTGGGTCTTCTCGGAGCCGAGCGAGAATGAGCGCGAAGAAGAAGGAAGCCTCGCGGCTGAACCGCCACCCGAGGTGCGTGGTGCATGCGCCGCAGAGCACCACCTCCCAAACGTGGCCGGAAAACCAGCTGAATTCGTCGCTCGGCGGGCTTCCGATGCGGACCCCGGGCGCCGTCGCGAAGCATCCGATGCGGTACACGTAGCCCGCGGGATTGAGGAAGGCGTGGCTGTGCGCGCCATCGACTTCGATGCGCTGATCCAGGGACGTGACGCGCGAGCCACAAGCCGCGCAGAGCAGCGCCGCGCCCCGTTTCGATGCCTTCTCGACGACGTTCTCGGGGGCGCCTTCGCCGGGCTCCTTTGGCCCTGCCGGCCCCAAGGGTGGTTGCCGGACGAGTACCGCGAGCATCGTCTCGAGTATCCCATCGCAAGCGGTCGGCGCGGGCCTGCCACCAGGGCCACGAGCGGTGGATTTCCCGCGTGCGGCGGCCGAGGTTGGGAGTTTCCCCCCCGGGATTCGGGCTCAGAACTCGCCGGTGACGCCCAGGTCGAATCCCCCGGAACGGGGTCGCGCAGAAATGCGCAACCCGGTCGCACCCGTCCAAACCAGCTCCTTGGTGCTGCTCGCGAGCCCGGCGACGAACACCACCGCTCCAATCGCCTGCAGCATGCCGTCCACGGCGAGCGCCGCGACCGTCGTCGCTTCTCGCTGCGCACGGCGCACGCACGCCTCCGCTTGCTCGGCCGTGCGCACGTCGTCGAAATCGTCGATGCTGCTGACCTTGGTTCCCGTGATCTCGCACTGGAACGTGCGGCCTCCGATGGCGCCCCAGGGGCCGACGAGGGGAACGGCCATCCAGCCCATGCTGCCCGCGAATCGGTGGTTTTGGGCGACGCCGAGCCCCACGAGGTACCCCGCGGCCAGTGTGATCCCTCCCGTGAGCAGCAGTCCGGTCGCGGGGCGCGTCTCGACGCGGTAACCGGGCGGCACCGGATCGCCCGGTCTCTTTTAAACATCTGCGGCTGCCGCCGAAGAGGAAAGTGTGAATTTGTGGGGGGGGGAATTCCATAAAAAAAAAAAAAGAAGTAGGAATATAAAGTAAGCGGCTA
>QGUH01001362.1 GCA_003242355.1 Pseudomonadota bacterium | reverse complement strand
CTTCGACGAGCTGGGGGTCCCCCGGCTCGCCGCGTGACCTCAACTCTTCGAACCGCCCGGTGCGGACCCGCATGCCGGGTGGTGTGGCAGGGGTCCCGAGGGATTACCTCGGGCCCCTATGCCGATGGATGGCGACAATTTGCCGCCAAAGTGGGCGGATCATCCGCCCTGAAAGGCGACACTTTGCCGCATTGAGGACCACGAACTGGTCCCAAACGAGTCGCAATGCACTCCTTGCGCCATCGGGACGCCGAAGGGGGCGCATGCCGAAGAAGTGCGCGACTCCCGTCGGCACCAGTACCATCTACGAGGTTACCCGTTCTCCGCGAGCAGTCGCGCGCGGAAGTCGCAGAGACCAACGCGCGGTGGCGTGTTCGAATGATCGGCGGGGGAGCGAGGGGGCGCATGCGCGCGCGTGTTCGAATGGCGCTGATCGTGGCTCGGAACGGCTCGGCGATGCTGCGTCAACCAACGCCGATCGCCGAAGGGAGCGACTTGCTCCTGATCGAAAACCGACGAGCTTTGCGTCGACCGGTGATCGTGCTTTGCCAAATGGTGTCGCGTGGGCCAGGCGCGAGTCGCTCGGGGGAACGAGTGACGGGGGCCGTCGTCGTGAAGTTAGTACTGCAAAGCATTTGCAGCGAGGACGCGACATCGTCTCAGCGCTGCTCACCTGAGGAGACGCGTGCGGGTGAACGCGACTGAAGATGGTGTGGGGGCCGCGTGCGCGTTCGGATGGCGCCGTGGCGCGTTCGAAGGACGCGGGCGTTCGATGGCGCGAGGAGGAAGCGATCGTCGAGTGAGGGGGACGTCGGGATGCGGGCGTGGAGCTGGCGTTGACCCGGAGACGGGGCTTGGATATTTCGAAATATCCCCCAATCGTGGGTGGAAAGAGCATGCCCCAATCGTGGGGTGGAGATGAGGAGGCACGATGACGGACGCGAACGATCAGGGCGGTGGCGTGATGGGTGCGGCAGCGATGAAGCGACGGATCATCAATCCCTGGACGTGGCAGGACCAGTTCGGGTTCGTTCAGGCGAACGAGCTCTTCAATGCGCGGCGGATGCTGATCTGTGCGGGGCAGACTTCGAACGACGAGAACGGGAATCCGCTGCATCCCGGCGACATGGCGGCGCAGATCCAGACGGCGTTCGACAATCTCGAGACGGTGCTTCGCGCTGCGGACTTCGCCTTGAAAGACGTGATGCGGCTCACGTACTACACGACGAACGTCGATCTGCTCCTCCAACACTGGGGCACGGTGATGAGCCGATTGCAGGCGGGGGGCGCGCGGCCCGCGAGTACGCTGATCGGTGTCACGCGTCTCGCGTTCCCGGAGTGGCTGATCGAAATCGAAGCCACGGCGTTCAAGTGAGCGCGCGCCGCTGAGTGTGCTCGCGGCGGGCGGTCGGCGTGCTCGGCGCCCGCCGTGTCCGTCGCTCAGCGCCGAGGAGGCGTCGGGGCCGGGGCGGTCACGGGCGGCGCGCCAACCCGGGCGGCTTGCGGCGTGCCGGTGGCG
>QGUH01001361.1 GCA_003242355.1 Pseudomonadota bacterium | reverse complement strand
CTCCCGCCCGCCGGGAAACCCGCGGGTTTGTTCACCGGGACCACCCTCTCGGGAAAGCCCCCACGCCCCGGCGGCCGGCGCCCCGAGCGCAAGCCCTTGAGACGCTCGAAGCTTGGCGCGAGGTGCGCTCCGCGCTTGGTGCCGACGAGCGCGTGGATCTCGTCGACGATCACCGTCTCGACGGCGGACAGGTGCCGCGCCGCGTCCGACGTCAGAAGGAGGTACAGCGACTCCGGCGTCGTGATCAGGATGTCGCTCGGCTGCCGCCGGAAGCGCGCGCGCTCGACGGCGGGCGTGTCCCCCGAGCGCAGCGCGACGCTCGGCACCGAAGCGTTCATCCCGAGCTGCACCGCGGTCTCGGCGATCCCCGTGAGGGGCACGCGCAGGTTGCGCTCCACGTCCACGCCGAGCGCCTTGAGCGGCGAGACGTACAACACCCGAACCCCTGGATGCCGGGCGGGCCCTCCGAACATCAACCGATCGAGGCTCGCCAGAAACGCCGCGAGCGTCTTCCCCGAGCCCGTCGGCGCGAGCAAAAGGGCCGATTTCCCCTCGCGGAGCACCCGAAACCCGTGCTCCTGGACCTTCGTCGGTCGCCCGAGCGCGCGCCGGAACCACTCCCCGACCGGGCGCGCGAATCGCTGCAACACGTCGTCCACGACGCCGCCAAGCCTAGCAGCGGAGCCCGCGCACCGCCGCCTCGGGCGGCCACGCGCAACGGCAGAGCCGGCGCGTCGCCGCTTCGAGCGCCGAAGCAGCGAACGCCGCACCCTGCCGCTTTCGCCGTCGCTACTCGGGACAGCCGATCGGCATCGTGGAAATCACGACGTCATCGATCCAAATCGTGCGCGCGTCGTCCTGCTGAAACGACTCCCAGCCGAGCTCGAGGTGATTGAAGGTCGGCGCGGTCCAAGGGAAATCGTCGCCTCCACCCCCGCATCCCTGACCCTTGCCCGTCATCGTCAGGTCTTCGAGCGCCATGCCGTCCATCCAGATCCGCATGGTGTTGTTGGGGCCGTCGTACTGCCACTCGACGCACGCCCACCTGCCCACGGGCACGACCTTGCCTTGCGAATGCAACCAGCAGTCAGTCTTGGGCCCGATGCCAGAATAGAAGTCCGGCGTTTCGTAGTTGGCCATGAGCTGACTGCCGCCCTCGACCGGATGCTGTCCGCCGTAGCGGTAAAGCGCGCGGTAGTCTTGCCCCGGCACCGTGCCGCCCGCCTCGATGAACGTCCAATGCACCGACGCGGTCGGCGCTGACTCGAGCCAGAACATCATGCGACCGTAGAACGAGTTTCCCTCGACGGGAAACACCGGGCTCCCTTCGACCCGCATGAACGCCGTCTTGATGTTCCCGCCCGCTTGCGTCGAAAGCTTCACGGACTTGGAGCCCGAGCGCGCCCGCATTCCGTCCACGACCACGGTGCCCGAGCTCGTGCGCGTCTTCCAGCTGCCTCCCGGCTCCTGATCGGCGGCGTAACTCCCAAAACTGCCCCAAAACCGCGCCCCGCCCCCC
>QGUH01001360.1 GCA_003242355.1 Pseudomonadota bacterium | reverse complement strand
TATCTCCAAGATCTTCCCCTTTTTTTTGTTCGGCTGCGCAGGAGTGTATAAGGAGCAGGGCGCATCCGACGGCTGGCTGCTGGGGGGCTGACTGTTCGGAGGTTGGCTCGGACGAAGCGCTGGGTCGTTCTCGCCGCCGGCTTCGGCCTGGCGGGCGAACAGGTCGCCGGAACGCGGACGTCGTTCCGCCCGACTCCCGACGGAGAGCGGGCCGAGCTCGCTACTGCCGCCGAGCCGCGCGCTCAGCGCCTGCGAGGAACGAACGGCCCGGCGACGACTCGACGGCCCTGCCTCGCCCACGACGGAAGGACGCGAGCGGCCGAGCAGGGAAGGCCGAGAGTCGGGCGGTGGCTCGCTCGACGTGGCGCGCTCGAACGCGCGCGCCGCGAGCTCACTCACCGAGGTGCTTTCCGCCCGCGGCGACAGAGACGGCGGTTTGGAGCCCTGCGCCTCGTCCGCTTCCGGAGGGAAGCTGTCGAGCCCTGCGAAGGGCGAGCTGCGCGCAATGGTCGGCTCTTCGTCGATGGGCGGAGGAGGACCGAGGTCGAGCGCCGCGGAAGGATTTACTGCCACCTCTGGGCCCGCTTCCGCGAGGGGCTCACTCGAGAGAGGCGACGAGCTGGCGGCGGGCGCGGACTTTCGGAACACGGTTCTGTCCTCGTCTCCCAGAGTATCGTCGTGCAGGCGCGGCACGCGCAATGCCGCTGCCTGCGCGGCAGGGCGCGCGATGTTGGTGGCCTCTTCGTCGGGGTAGAGCTCTTTGTTGCTCGACGGCGGTCCCGACTCGAAAATTCGATGCTCGAGCCCGCGGGCACGAAGCGCCGCAGCCACCTCCGGGACCTCGAACGGCGTCCGCCATTCGGGCATGCCGTCGCGCCAGATGAACGTCTCCCCGTCGATTCTCCCCTCGGAATAGAGCTCGACGATGCGCTCCAACGTGGCGGGTTCCTGATGATCGTCGGTGATGGCAACGAGCCATTCCGCTGCCGGCGCCGTCGAGGTGGGCGTCAGGGTTGCGGCGGGAACCGACGCGGGGACGGACGGGGCAGGAGGGGAAGAGGAGGGGGGTGCGGCCTCGGCCCCTCGGCCTCCGTCCGTCGTCGTTCCGTCGATGACGATCACCGTTCCGCAGCGTTTGCAGGTGATGCGGGCTTTCTTTCCGCGCACCCGGTCATCGGGGACGGCGTATTTCGCAGGACAGGCGGTGCAGGAGACGTTCATGTGCGCCCGAGGCGGGCTTTCGGACAAGTAACACGCCGGATGGTGCGCGCCAAGCTCGGGGGCCGGCCCCAACCGGGCGCATTTCGGCGCCCCCGGTTCTGCGCGCTTCCAATCCTTCGTCGCTCTCGTGGCCCCGGACGGAGCCGCCCGGGGGCAAAGGTGGCGGGGTGCTCAGAGGGCGTCGCTTGCCCCGCCTCGCAGTGGTGCTCTGATCCGAGGGGATGACGCTTCCGCACCTGCTTCACGCCGTGCGCGAGACGGTGCGCATCAGTGCGCCGACCGTGCTCGACGCGACCCTC
>QGUH01001359.1 GCA_003242355.1 Pseudomonadota bacterium | reverse complement strand
ATCGGCACGTGATCCGGTGGCTCACGGCACAACGCTACCGCTGCCTCGCTGCGTTCTCGGGCTCGATTCCGAACGCCGATGGGAGCCCCTTTCGCAAGGTCCTGACGCGTGCGCGCAACGCGATGGTCGCATTCCATCTGAACCAGGAATGCTTCGAGTGGGTCGGCAGCTACGGCGTGGGCTCCTGCCGAAAGCTCGTCGAAGCCGGCGTCGATGCCAACAAGGTCATCCCGTGGGATTTCCTCGTGGAGCACGACTCGGGCAACCTTCCCGTCAAGGCACTCCGGGCCGAGCCCGCGGGCGGCTACCGCCTTTGCTACGTGGGCTCCATTCAGCCCGAGAAGGGCGTCGGCGACCTGATCGAAGCCGTGGCGCACCTCAAGAGCATTGGCTTCCCCGTGCGCGCCGCCATCGTCGGAGTGGACGGCGCGGGATACGCGTCGGACCTCGTCCGGCGACATGGCGTCGCGGACGAAGTCGATCTCGTGGGTCTCGTGCCGAACGATCGGATCGAGCCGCTCATGCACGAGTCCGACGTGGTCGTGGTGCCGAGTCACCCGGAGTACCCCGAAGGGTTCCCCCTCGTGATTCATCACGCGCTGCGCGCGCGCACTCCGATCGTGGCTTCCGACCACCCGATGTTCCGCGCGCACCTCCGTGCCGGTCGCGACGCGCTGCTCTTTCCGGCGAAGAATGCGCAGGCGCTCGCCGATGGCATCTACGAGCTCCTCACGGATCCGGAATTGGTACACGCGCCTCTCCGCCCGCTCGGATCTCACGTGGCGCAGGCTGCGCCTGGACGTGAAGTGGGCGGACCTCGTGCGCCGCTGGGTGCACGAAACTCCCGAAAATCGAGCCTGGCTCGCCCGGCACACCCTCGCGTCTCGGCGACCGCGCGTCCTCGCGAGCAGCGGCGCCTGAGCCCTCGATTCGGGACGAATGACGACGCGCGGCCGCCGAAATCGACGGCCGCGCGCTTGCTCGTGCGGGATCGGCCGTCGCGGGAGGACCGCGTGCCGACCCGTGCGGGGCTCAGCCGTCGCGGGAGCGCCGCGCGCGGCGCCGAATGCCGAGCAGGGCGGCGAGTGCGACGAGCGCGGCGGCGTACGGTCCCAGCTCCCCCGAGCGCCCGGGCATGACGACACTGCACCAGCAGCTCCCCTGCCGCGGCGGGACCTTGCACTCCGGGCAGGGCGGGCAAACCGGACACTCGCTCGGAGTGCTCCGAGGCTTCTCTTCGGCGGTCACGCGCGTAACGACCTGGACCGCGCCTTCGCTCTTGATGCGGACCTTGTACCAATCGTCGTCGATGCGCTCGAGGCCGACCCCCGGCCCGCCCGCGAGCGCGTGGGTGATGCCGTAGAACGGCCCCTCGTGCGTGAGGCGGTATCCGAAGGGCACCATCGGCACGAGCACGGGACGCTTCGTCTTGCCGACCGTGATCGTTCGACCGCTGTCGTAGTAAACGCGCACGCGATACGTCGGCCACACCGAGTCGAGCAGCTGCTCGGGTCCCATGG
>QGUH01000343.1 GCA_003242355.1 Pseudomonadota bacterium | reverse complement strand
CCCTGCGGCGGGGTTGCCCCGCTGCGTGCGGCGCGGTCTGGGCGCGCGCGCGGGGGGCGGCGGGCGGACCCCGGGCCCCTCGGCGGTACCTTTGATGGCGTCGACGCTCACTTCTTCGTCGTATCGGGCGTCGTATCCATCGAAATGAACGCGATAGCGCGACTCACCGACGCGCTCGATGATGTACGCCGGATAAAGGTGCGGACTTCCCTCCTCCCACTCGACCAGCACGTACTCGCCCACCCGGTAGTGGCGCTTGCATGCCGTGAGCAGCAGGCCGAGCGCGAGAACCCAAATGCCGGATCGCGTCGCTTTCGACGTCATGGCGGCGGCGGAACCGACCGCGAGCTCGGCTGCTTCGGCCGAAATCCGGCGCGCCCGAGCGCAGGATCGCTCTCGGCGAACCTGCGTCCGAGCTCGAGGCGCGTCGAGGTGTACGCGTGCTCGAGCAACCGACGCCGCGCCTCGAAGCTCGCGGGGTTGTACATGAACAAGATGCCGTCCTCCGGGCGCGGCTCGATGCGCAAGAGCGCGATGTCTCCCCGAGCGGCGATGCGCCGGCTCGCTTCGTCGATCAGCCGCTGCATGCCGATGCGGATGGCCTGGTTGAGCACCCACATCATGCCCTTGTCGCGCAGGCTGCCGCGATGTCCGTGCCCGGTCGGCACCGTTTCGACGGACACGGGGACCATGGAGTGGACGACCACGAGCACGTTCGCCCCTTCTTCGACCGCCACGTCGAGGTGCGAAAGCTGACCCGCCCCCGGGTTGATGTAGTGCCGATCCCCGATGCGCACGGGCGAAAAGAACGGCGGCACCGCCATGGAAGCGATGCACGCCCGCGCCACGGGCACGGTGTCGAAGCCCGCCCCTCCGAAACACACGGGCACGCCGGAATCGAGGTCGTGCGCCACCACGCGGAGCGCCCGCGGCATGGCACTGAAGACGTTCGGAACGCCCCGCCGCACGAAGAATTCCTCGAGGAAGCGCTCGTAGCCCTCGAGCGTGAAGAGCCCGGCGGGCAACGAGTCGTACAGCCCGTCGAGCTGTTGGAACAGGGCCGATGGAATCGCCCGCGGCTCCCGCGCGAGGGCGTTTCCCGCAGCGAGCCCAATCGCAGAGAGCGCCGAGAGCAGGGTTCGGCGCCATTCGCCGAGATCGATGCGGAGCAGATGCTTCCGCTCGAGACCGAAGTACGGGTCGGCGGGATCGAGGAATGCGCGATAGAGGCGTTGGACGGGCAGCCCCGCGGCGAGCGCCGCCGCCAGGCTCGCGCCGCCGGAACCGCCCACGTACACGTCGAACGAGTTGGCGTCGAAACCTTCGACCGCATCCTCGATCGCGGCGAGCGCTCCGATTTGGTAGAGCGCCCCCATCGCGCCGCCCCCTGGCAGGCAGAGCGCAATTCGCGTCACGGACTCACTCCTCGCTGTGAGCGCGCTACCCAAGCGAGCAGCACGCCGACGAGCACCGTGGCGATGCCGCCGGCGGCCCACGAGGGCGTCTCTGCTTGTGCCCGAACGGGATCGGCGCTCGTCAACACCACGGCCAGCGTCGTTGCATTGAAACTGGCATGGAGCAAGAAGCAAGGCACGATCGACCTGCTTTTCGCCCGAACGACGGCCAGCGAAAGCGCGACGAGCAGCAGCGCCGGCCAGATCCTCGGGTCCAGGTGGTTTACCGTGAAGCAGAGCGCAATCACCAGGCCGACGCCGACGGGTCGATGGCTTTCCGAAAGGCGCGCATGAAGGGCGCCGCGAAAGAACAGCTCCTCGACGAACGGAGCGAGCCCCACCACGAGCAGGACGAGCGCCGCCCGGTCGAAAGCCCCCTCCGGTCGCAACCGGCGAACCCGCTCGACGAGCTCGTTCTCCGGCGTCGGCGCCACCTGCTCGACGAGCGCCTGGACGACGCCGGCTGGGCCGTGGAGGAGCACGCCCAGAGCGAGCGCGGCAACGACGATTGCGGCGGACTCGGGAGCCCGGACGCCGAGCGCCTCCGCCCGGGTGACGTCGGCGCCTCCCGGCGGACGGCGCACGAGTAAGAGGCTCGCGACCGCATAGAGCGCCACTTGCACGGCGCCCGCGAGCGCCAGGTTCTCCGCCGCGCGCGGTGCGAGCGAACGGACCAGGTCGATTGCCACGACGAGAGCGAGCGCGAGCAGCACCGTCCACGCGACGGCGTCGAAATAGGAGAAGGCGCGTCTCGTCGCCAAACGCGGTGGCTCCCCGAGGCGGAGGCTATCGGCCGCGTAGGTGCGGAGGCACGCCGCGCTTCGCCACGGTGTCGGTGGCGAACTCGGGGCGGGTCTCCAGGTGATCGATGGTGTAGTGCAGCCCTCGGCTCTCGCGACGACTGATCGCCGAAGCAATGATGAGCTCCGCGACGGTGGCGATGTTGCGAAGCTCCAGCAAGTCTCGCGTCACGAGGTGCTTCCAGTAATACTCGCGTATCTCTTGCTCGAGGAGCGCCACGCGCCGCGCCGCCCGCCGCAGGCGCCCATCGCTCCGCACGATCCCGACGTAGTTCCACATCGTGCGCCGGAGCTCGTCCCAGTTGTGCGTCACCACCACGGCTTCGTCGCTGGGCACGGCAGAGCCCACCTGCCAGTCGGGTACGGACGGAAGTGGCTGCGTACGCAGCTCGTCGATTTGCGACTTCAGCTTGGCGGCGGCGCGCCGCGCGAAAACCAGCCCTTCGAGCAGTGAGTTCGAAGCGAGCCGATTGGCGCCGTGCAGGCCCGTGCAGGACACTTCGCCGATCACCCAAAGGCCGGGAAGCGTGCTGCGGCCGTGCAAGTCCGAAGTCACGCCGCCGCACATGTAATGCGCTGCGGGAACGACTGGAATCGGCTGCGTCGTGATGTCGATTCCATAACGGAGGCACTCGGCGTAGATGTTCGGAAACCGACTTTTGACGAAATTCGCGTCTCGGTGGGTGATGTCGAGCAGAACGTGCTCCGAGCCGGTGCGCTTCATTTCGAAGTCGATGGCGCGGGCGACGATGTCGCGCGGAGCGAGATCCGCGAGCGGATGGTGACGCTGCATGAACGCATCACCGTCCGGGAGGCGGAGCACCGCTCCCTCGCCCCGCAGAGCTTCGGTGACGAGGAAACTCTTCGCCTTCGGCTCGAAGAGCACGGTCGGATGGAACTGGTAAAATTCCATGTTCGCGATCTCGGCCCCGGCGCGATACGCCATGGCGACGCCGTCTCCCGTCGCGACGTCGGGATTCGACGTGTACAGGTACACTTTCCCCGCGCCGCCGGTGGCGAGCACGGTCGCACGCGCGAGGACCGTTTCGACCGTTCCGCGACGTTCGTCCAGCACGTAGGCACCCACGCAGCGATCGGGACCGCCGAAGTTCGAGAGCGTGATGAGGTCCACGCCCAT
Source organism: Pseudomonadota bacterium (assembly GCA_003242355.1). GTDB lineage: Bacteria > Myxococcota_A > Polyangia > Polyangiales > Polyangiaceae > PMG-095. The sequence goes on along the minus strand of QGUH01000343.1, from coordinate 1,920 downwards.
GTGCCACTCGAGCACGCGGATGTTCGGAGATTCGCGCACCGCCTCCCACAAGGCGCGTTGAATCTCGCGGCCGGTCGTGTCCCCTGCGTGGACCACGCGCCGTTCGCTGTGCCCCCCTTCGCGCCCGAGCGCCAACGTGCCCGGATCGCGCTCGGAGAACTGGGCCCCGAGCTCGACCAGCCACCGGATCGCTTCCGGCCCCTCTCGCACGCACAAATCCACGACCACGTCGTGACAGAGGCCGGCGCCCGCGACGCGCGTGTCCTCCGCGTGTTTCTCGAACGAGTCCTCGGGGGACATCACCGCGGCCACGCCCCCCTGCGCCCAACCGGTAGCGCCGTCTTCCGCAGACCGCTTGGTGACGATGAGCACTTCCCCGTGCTCGGCCGCATGGAGGGCGAAGCTCAGCCCGGCGACGCCGCTGCCGAGAACCAGGTAATCCGTCTTCGTCGCCATTGCTGCGCGGACGCTTCATACCACCGCGCGGGCGCGCAGCATTCTCGGCCATTCGGCCGAAGAAGTCGGGACGATGCGTTCGCGCCTGCGCCGCATTCGAGCGGCGGCCGTCGGATGCGGTAGAGTGGCTAGGAACGGAAACCCGAAGGGGACGCAAACCGCAAAAGGAGAGTCATTTGAAGATCCTGGTAGCGCTCAAGCGCGTCGCCGATCCCGACAACGCCAACAAGATCAAGGTCACGCCGCAGGGGAACGCGGTGGACACGAGCGGTCTCGAGTGGAAGATGAACCCGTTCGACGAATACGCGCTCGAGGCGGCGCTCCGACTCACGGAGAACGGGAAGACTCCCAAGGCGCGCCTCGGCGAGGTCGTGGTGACCACCCTCGCCCCGAAGGACGCGGAAACCACGCTGCGCGCCGCGCTCGCGACCGGCGCGGATCGGGCAATCCGCGTGGAGGCGAGCGACGACCAGCTCGACGGCGGCCTCGTTACCGAGGTGCTCAGGAACCTCGTCCTCGCCGAGAAGCCCGACCTCGTCCTCATGGGCAAGCAAACGGTGGACGGAGAGAGCAACCAGGTCGGCCAGCGTCTCGCCGAGCTGCTCGACTGGCCCATGGCGACCTTCGCAGCGACCATCCGCGAAGAAGCCGAGAACGTTCTCCTCGTCGGGCGCGAGGTGGACGGCGGCGTCCTATCGGTTCGGCTCCGGTTGCCCGCGGTGGTGACCGTCGACCTGCGCGTCGTCGGCCCGAAGAGCGTGTACTCCCGGCACACCGATCCCGGATTCACCTACAACGAGGGCGTCCGCTTCGCGCCCCTGCCGGCCATCATGGCCGCCAAGAAGAAGCCTCTCGACGTCAAACCGCTCTCGGACCTCGCCGGAGGGGCTGCGCTCTCCACCCACTATTTGAAGTTCGAGCGACCGCCTCAGCGAAAGGCCGGCATCAAGGTGAAGGACGTGAGCGAGCTCGTGGAGCGGCTCGTCACCGAGGCGAAGGTTCTCTGACGGAGGCACGACGATGGCAGATGCACTCGTAATCGCGGAGCTCGCCGACGACGGAAGCGTCAAGAAGAGCACGCTGTCGGCCATCACCTTCGTGCGGGGGGCACTCCCCGCGCTCGGCGGCTCGTTCTCCATTCTGGTCCTCGGCAAGAGCACCCAAGCGGCCGCGCAGGAGCTTTCGCGCTACGGCGCGGCGAAGGTCCTCACCTGCGAGGATCCGTCGTTCGGCACGTATCTCGCCGAGCAGTTCGCCCCGACGGTCGCAGCGGCGGCCCAGGGCTACGCGCTCGTTGCGGCCACGGCCACCAGCTTCGGCAAAGACCTGATGCCGCGGGTCGCCGCCCGCCTCGGCGCCGCCTACGCGGGCGACTGCGCGGGCGTCTCGGTGCAGGACGGGAAAATCGTCTATCGCCGGCCGATGTTCGCCGGAAACGCGTTCGGCTCGTGCGTGTTGTCCACG
>QGUH01000342.1 GCA_003242355.1 Pseudomonadota bacterium | reverse complement strand
CGAAACGATTAATGGGGAGGGCGGTGAGATTCGGTTGGGACGGGGGCGGTTCGCCGATGCGCGCGAAGCGCGTTTGTTCTTCCGCGACGGTCGGCTCTGGCTCGAGGATCTCGAAGGCGGCAACGGCGTCTTTTTGCGAATCCGCTCACCGGTCGTCCTCGAGTTCGGCGACGAGTTCGTGGTGGGCGATCAGCTCCTGCGCCTCGAGCGCAACCCCGTTGCGGACGACGGCCCGGATCCCGATCCCACGTACTTCTATTCGTCTCCGAAGTGGCCCTCGTCGTTCCGTCTGACGCAAATCTTCGAGGGCGGGGCGCTCGGGCACACGGCAGTCGCTCGCGGCAACACGCTGCAAGTCGGCTCCGCGATCGGAGACCTCGTGTTTCCCGACGACCCGCTGGTTTCGCACCAGCACTGCCTCATCGAGGAACAGGCGGGCACGGTCGTGCTCACCGATCTCGGGTCGCGCACCGGCGTGTTCGTGCGCATCCGCGGCGAGCAAGAGGTCGTGCACGGCGACGAGCTCCTCGTCGGCCGCACGCGGCTCGTCGTCGACCTGGGCGGCGGCCGCCGAGAACCGGCCCGAAGTCGATGACTGCGCCCCCGTACCCGTTGGGCTGAGCGACTCCCGGGAGTGTCTTAGCGAATCATTGGCCAGCCCGTACCCGTTGGGCTGAGCGACGCCCGGCTCGAGGAAACACGTGCGCGCGCGTGGAGCCGACGCACTGCGCAGACGTGACTTCGCAACTCTTCGGAGCGGAGCGGCCAAAAAAGGAAACGCCGGAACGCGCTGTGCGTTCCGGCGTTTCTCGCGTCTGCTGAACGGATCAGCCAGGCGCGCGTCGGCTCACTCGGCCGGCGCAGCCTCGGCCGGAGCCTCGGCGGGCGCCTCGGCCGGAGCCTCAGCGGGCGCCTCGGCCGGAGCCTCGGCCGGAGCAGCTTCCTCGCCGCCCGCCGGAGCAGCCTCTTCCGTGGCCGCAGCGGGGGTCTCGGACTCGGGGATCTGCTCGCCGCCGCAGGCGATCGCGAGAGCACACACCGGAATCAGGGCAACGAACTTACGCATCGACATTTCGGATCTCCTCCTGCCGACCGACACCAGGTGTCGCTCGGACCGAATGCCTGACGCGTGGGGAACACAAAGCGGCTCACGAAGAATTCGACTTTTCGTCGCTTTTCTGAGGTAGGGCGGCCGGTCGGGTCGGGCGGCTGACACGAGAACGAACAAAAATTTGCGATTGGGCGTCCGCTCCGTGAGCCGAACGGCGCGGCTTCCGCGTCCATGCTTCGATACCCGCAGGTACCGCTTGGCCCGGCCCCTCCGTGACGCCCCAAAGCTCCGCGTGGTCGGCGGACGCGCCGTCCCGCCCCGGACGGCCGGACGCAGCGAGCTCGCCGCGCTGACCGACGCGCAGCTCGTGGCGCTGGTCGCCGAGCGGGATCGGGGCGCGCTCGAGGAGCTCTATCGCCGCCACGCCGGGTTCGCGATGACGCTCGCCGTTCGCATCCAGGGGAGCGCGACGGACGTCGAGGACGTCGTGCACGACGCGTTCGTCCGCGCGCACGCGCGGCTCGCCGATCTTCGCGATGGGGCGGCGTTCCGATCGTGGCTGGGCAGCATCGTCGTGCGCCTCGTGCGTACGCGCTTGCGGCGTCGGGGGCTGCTCGGAGCCCTCGGGCTCTCCGCTCCCGACCCGGTGGATCTCGACGCCATCGCTTCGCCCGAAGCCGACAGCGAGGCACGCGTGCTGCTGGCGCAGGTGTACGCGCTGCTGCAAACGCTGTCGGCCGACGACCGCATCGCGTGGACGCTCCGGTACATCGAAAATCACCGACTCGAAGTCGTGGCGGAGTTGTGCGGCTGCTCGCTCGCCACCGCGAAGCGGCGCATCCACCGAGCGCAGCGTTTTCTCGAGAGTCACTTCGTGGCTCCCTTCGCCAAGGAAACCGCATGATCGAGGACGAGCTTTCCAAATTGCGGCGCTCGGCGCTGCGGGACTACGAGGGAGACGCTCGGCTCGATCGCATCTGGCGTCGCCTCGAGGCGGATCTCGGTGCGGAACCGGTCCGGCCACGGCTCGGCTTCTTTTACGTCCCGGCGCTCGGTGTGGCGTTGTTCGCGCTCGGCGTGGTCGTCGGCCGCGCGTTGCCCGATGCGCCGCCCGCACCGGCTCCCGTCGCGGTGGCGGAACCGCCCGCGATCGCCGAGCCCGTGGTGCGGCCGCGTCCGGCGGCCGCCGCACCGCGAGCGTCTGCCGCGCGTCCGAGCACGGTCGTCGAGCAGCGTTCGCGGCCTCCCGCGCGCGCAGCGACGCAGAGCATTCCGCTTCCCCCGGTTTCGGCCGAGCCGAGCGCGGCGCCTCCGGCCGAGCCCGTGCCGGAGCCGGTGACCTCGTCCGTGCCTCCGGAGCCTCCCGAGTGGCAGCGGCTCGCCGCTCTTGGCGACTTCGCGGGCGCCTCCGAGGCGCTCGCGCGCGTGGGCGGGATCGACACGGTTCTCTCGGGCGCGTCGCCCGAACAGCTGATGAGCTTGGCGGACGTCGCGCGCGCGTCGGGAAACCGCGAGCACGCGATGAGCGCGCTGCGTCGACTGCTCAAGGCGTTCCCGGGTGCGCCAGAGGCGCCGCTCGCCGCGTGGACGCTCGGGAATTTGCTCGAGCAGAGCGGCGATCGCGCCGCTGCCGCCGAGGTGTTCGCGCTCTATCGCCGCTTGTCTCCGACGGGTGACTTCGCGGAAGATGCGGCGGCCCGCCAGGTCGAGGTCGCGCTGTCGCAGGGCGATCTCGAGCTCGCCACACACCTTCTCGAGCAGTATGCGAAGGATTTCCCCAACGGGCGCCGACTCGTGGAGCTCCGCGACGAGCTCGCCAAAGCGCGAGGCGACGCGGCCAGCGCGGGGGAATCCGGAGTGCTCGCCGAGGACGACGAAGCCGAAGACGCGGACGAAGACGTCGACGACGCGGGCGCCGTCTCGGACGACGAGGCTCTGCCGTAACGCGGTGGCCGTCGCGCTCGCGACGGCCCTCTGGGTCGGGCTCGGCGCGCAGAACGCGTGCGCCGAGCAAGTTCCCGTGGTCGTCGAGGTCGACGCGCAGGCCGAGACGCTGGTCGACGAACGCGTGGTGCGTCGGCTGATCGCGCTCGAGCTCGCCGACATCGACGTGCCGCCCTCGGGAAGCGCGACCGGGCTGTTCTACCGGGTGCGCGGCACGGCATCGGGGGGCGTCGAGATCGAGCTCTGGGAGGTCGGCAACTTGCGCGGGCAGCGGCTCGTGTCGCGCTCGGAGGGGCGTGCGCTCGCGGCGGGACGCGGGGCGTCGCCGCCGCGGAGCTCGCACGCGGGCTCCGCCAGCAGCGGATCGCGGAACGGCGAGCGCAGGCGCGCGAGCGAGCACGGCGGCGGGCACGCGCTGCCGAACGGCGCAGAAAGCGGCTCGAGGAAGCGTTCGTCGTGCGCAGCGCGGCGCAGGCAGCGCGGGGCACGGAGCTCACGCTGTTCGGTCCGTCGCTCGCGATGGGCATCGGTGTGCATGGGCCGACGCGGCTCGAGCTCGGAGCACGGCTCCTTGGAGCGCGCGACGACACGGGCCGCGCGACGCTCACGTTCTACGAGCTCGCGTTGGGGCCGGCGCGGCGCTTCGCGCTCACGCCCACGCTCGCGCTCGACGTCGCCGCGCTGGGCGCCGTTTCCGCCGTGCACGTGGGCGGAGCAACGGGCGTGGACGGCATCGTCGATCAGCGCGAGACGTGGACCGCGCGGGCCGGGCTCGCCGTGCGCCTCGAGCCCCGGCTCGGGCGCCTCGCGCGCCTCAGCCTCGGCGTGGAAGCCGGCAGCCTACTCCGCGCAATCCCGGCAACGTTCGATTCCGAGGCGGTTCGCTACCGCGGCCCATACGCGGGCGTCGATTTCGGGATCGTGATCACACCGCGGTGACCACGCGCGCTCGATCCGAAAGGTTCGTCTCAGCCTTTGCGCGTCGGCTCGCCAACGAACTCCGGATCCGGCGCCGGCAGCACGAGCACGCCCTCACGAGCGCCGTAGGGCACGCGGCCGTTGCGGAGCGGTCGCACGACGAGCAGGTTCGGGTCGAGCGACGAGCGTTTGACGACGACGCGCACGGCGCGACCATCCGCGAGCCACTCCTCTGGAACGGCGCTGACGGGGGAGGGCGTCGCCGCGCCTGGCGCGGACGCTGCCTGAACCGGAGCCGGACTCGGCGTGGCCTTGCGCGCGTTCGCGGCGGGCGCGATCAACGACTCGACCGGAGGCCGCGACGTCGTCGGGCGCACCACGGGCGGCTCCGACGAGGGACGCGATGGGCGCATCGAGTCGCCGACCGCCGTCCGGGGATCCGCCGCGAGGCGTGCGAGCGCGAGGGCGCGCGCGTCGTTACCGTCTTCTTCGGCCGCGTCGGCGCCGCGCTGCAGCCAGCGCACCGCTTCGCCGATGTCGCCTTTGGCCCAGAGCGCGTTCGCGGTTTCGAGGCAAGCAGTGACCCGTTCGCCGTCGGTCGGCTCGGGCTGGGGTAACGGGCTGGACAGCGTGTTGGGGGCTCCGGACACCATCGTGAGGCTCCTCGACTTTCAAGTACCTAGGGCGCCGAGCAGACGCTCGGCATCGGAGTTTTGCGGATCGACGGCGAGGGCCTGGAGAGCCATTCGCCGGGCCATCGTGATTTGACCGCGATCGTGCTCGAGGCACGCGAGGCGAAAATAGGCCGTGCCCGTGCGCGCTCGCGCGTCCCGATCGGCGCCGCGATCGCGCAGCGCGACGAACGTTCGCAGCGCCAACAGGGCTCCTTCGGTTTCGTCGAGGTCGGCCGCGAGCAGCCCGAGCTGGAACGCCGTGTCCGCGTCGGTGCGATCGAGCTGGTGCGCCGTGGTCAGCGCCTGGAACGCCTCGACCAGATCGTCTTCGCTCAGGTGGAGCTCGGCGAGCTCGCGGTAAACGCGGGCCAGAAGGCGCCCGCGTGGGCGCGACTCGCGCCCGAGGATGCCGCGCACGATCGCGAGCGCCTCTTGAGTGCGCCCGGTCGCGCGGAGCAGCCGCGACGAGAGAAGCAGCGCGTCGAGGTGGTCCGTGCCGTTCGCCGTCAGCCGTTCGAGCGCCGCAAGGGCGTCGGTGATCTTTCCCTCCGCGGCGAGCAGCTCCGCGGCGCGGTGAACGAGCGCGGCTCGCTCCGAGCCCTCCGCGCGCTCGGCCTGATCGAGCAGCAGCCGCGCGTGCCGCTCGCGCTGCCCGGTCGTCTCGTAAAGCTTCTCGAGCACGCGGCAGAGCTCGGGAGACTCCGGCGCCTGCAGCAGCGCCGCTTCGAG
>QGUH01000341.1 GCA_003242355.1 Pseudomonadota bacterium | reverse complement strand
CTAGGATTTTAACTGGTGTGGGCCTGGGGGCGGTGTGGTGTTTTAAAAAGGCCCGGCCGGGTGCTCGCCGCGGCGCGCGTCCTCGTGCTCGTAGAGCGCCGTTCCGTCGAAGCGCCTGAGGGCGAAGTCGTCCCGCGGGAAGTGCGCCGGGACCCAGTCGGTGATCACGCCCACGCCGTGCTGATGGCAGTAATCGACGAAGTAGCGGAAATCGTCCGGAGTGCCGTAACGGGCCGTCGGCGCGTAATAACCGGTGACCTGGTACCCCCACGACGGATAGAAGGCGTGCTCCGCCACCGGCATGAGCTCGATGTGCGTGAACCCGAGCCGCTGCACGTGAGCCACGAGCCGCGGGGCGAGCTCGCGGTACGTGAGCCACCGGTAGCCGTCTTCGGGAACGCGCGCCCACGAGCCGAGGTGCACCTCGTAGATCGAAATCGGTTCCCGCCGGAGGTCGCGCCCGACGCGCGCCTTCATCCACGCGTCGTCTCCCCAGACGTACGTCGATTTCGTGACCCGCGACGCCGTCGCGGGCGGCAGCTCCATCTCGCGCGCGTACGGATCCGCCTTGAGCCGGAGCGCCCCCTCCCGTGTCTTGATCTCGAACTTGTAGAGCGCGCCCACGTCGATGCCCGGCACGAACAGCTCCCAAATCCCGGAAGCGCCGAGGGCCCGCATCGGAAACAGCCGCCCGTCCCAGCGATTGAAATCGCCGATGACGCTCACGCGCCGAGCATTGGGCGCCCACACCGCGAACGCCGTCCCCGTCACTTGATCGATGGTTTTGACGTGCGCGCCGAGAACGTTCCAGACGTTCCGGTGCGTGCCCTCGTTGAACAGGTGTTGGTCCATCGGACCCACCGTGGGCAGGAAGCGGTACGGATCGTCGCGTTCCCAGATGGCACCGTCCGCGAAGTGGAAGCGCAGCCGATACGCGAGCGGCGGCCGCGCCGCGGGAACGAAGGCCGCGAACACGCCGCCCCCGAGCGGCTTCATGGCGCGCGGCTCGCTGCCGAGGAGCAGCGTGCATTCGATCGCGTCCGGATGATACGAGCGCACGACGACGCCATCCGTATCGCCGAGACGGACCGGATGCGCTCCGAGCACGGAGTGCGGATCGTGCAGACGGTCTTCCCGGAGCGCCTCGAGCTTGGAGGCGTCCCCGACCAAGACGGGATCGACGTGAGAAAGGTTCATTGCATCACCAGTTGCTCGCGTGCCTCCTCCCCGACCCGGGAGGCATGCCGGCTCGGCGTCGGCGCCGCTCGTTGCGACCCCGACGCGAGAGGCGTCTCGTCGCGCGCTCCGGAGCGGTGGCCCCCCGACGTCTGCCGTCGTCGGCGTTCGGGGCGCAAGCCCCGCAAACGGTAACCCGTCGAGTCGTCCATCCGTCCGTCGCGTGCTGCGCCGTGGAGCCTAGCGTCACGCCGTGTCGTAGCAAAGCAGCACGAGCGCGTGCGGGGCAACGACGATGGCGTGCCCTCGCGGAATGCGCCGCGGAACCTGGGCCGTATTCACTACCTCACGAAAATGACCGGGCTCCGGCAAGACCGGCAAGGTGAAGCTGCGGGCGCGCGGGCCCGCGTTCAGGAGCAGAAGGAGCGTCTGCCCCTGGGTCGGGCGCCCGCGCTCGTCGACGTCGTCGGCGGCCTCGCCGTGGATCAGCATCCCGAGGGCGTGGTTTTTCGCGTCGCCCCAGTCCTCGAGCGCCATCTCCCCCCCGTCCGGGCGGATCCAGGAGACGTCCTTCACCCCGTGGTGGTTCACCGGATCGCCGTCGAAGAAACGGCGGCGCCGAAACACGGGGTTGTTCCGCCGGAGCGCGAAAACGCTGCGCGCGAACTCGAGCATCTCCCGCGCGCCGTCGTCGAGCTCCCAGTCGAGCCAGGTGAGGTCGTTGTCCTGGCAGTAGGCGTTGTTGTTCCCCTTCTGGCTGCGTCCGATCTCGTCGCCGTGGGAAATGAGCGGCACGCCCTGGGAGAACGCGAGCGTGGCGAGCAGATTCTTCGCCATGCGCAGGCGCAGGCGCTGAAGTTGGGGGTTCGAGGTCTCGCCTTCGACCCCGAAGTTCATCGAGTAGTTGTCGTTCGCGCCGTCGCGGTTCTGCTCGCCGTTGGCCCAGTTGTGCTTCTGCTCGTAGCTCACCAGGTCCTTGAGCGTGAACCCGTCGTGACAGGTGACGAAGTTGATGCTCGCGAACGGACCTCGGTCGCTGCCTTGGAAGATGTCGCTCGAGCCCGACAGGCGCGACGCGAGCTCCGGCACTTGCCCGTCGTCACCGCGCCAGAAACGCCGCACGCAGTCCCGATACCGGCCGTTCCACTCCGCCCAGCTCGCGGGAAAACCGCCGACGCGGTATCCTCCGGGACCGATGTCCCAGGGCTCGGCGATGAGCTTGACCTCGGCGAGCACCGGGTCTTGCTGCACCGTCGCGAAGAAGCGGGAGCAAACGTCGAACTCCACGGGATCGCGCGCCAACGTGACCGCGAGGTCGAAGCGGAACCCGTCGACGTGCATCTCCTGCACCCAGTAGCGCAGGCTGTCGAGCACGAGCTGCAGCACGCGCGGGTTCGACAGATCGAGGCTGTTGCCGCACCCGGTGAAATCGAGGTAGCTGCCCGAGTTCGAGTGATCGAGCTTGTAGTAGCTGCGGTTGTCGACCCCGCGGAAACACACGGTGGGCCCGCGCTGATTGCCCTCCCCCGTGTGGTTGAACACCACGTCGAGAATCACCTCGATTCCCGCACGATGGAGCGCTTTCACCATCGTCTTGAACTCGGCCACTTGCTGGCCGCGGCTGCCCGTGGCGAACCGCGCATCCGGCGCGAAGAACCCGATGGTGTTGTACCCCCAGTAGTTCGAAAGCCCGTGATCGGTGAGGTGCCGGTCCTCGATGGCGTGGTGCACGGGCAAAAGCTCCACCGCCGTGACCGAGAGCGATTTCAAATGGTCGATGATCGGCTCGGAGGCGAGCCCGAGATACGTCCCGCGCAGATGGCCGGGAATGCCGGGGTGTTTCCGCGTCATTCCCTTGACGTGGCATTCGTAGATGACGGTGCGGCTCCAGGGGATGCGCGGCGGGCGATCGTCCCCCCAGCTGAAAGCGGTTTCCACGACCACGCTGCGCGGCACGAACGGCGCGCTGTCGCGCGTGTCGAAGAGCGTATCGTTCCCCTGCTCGACCGGATACCCGAACACCTCGTCGGGACAGCGAATCGTCCCGTCGATCGCCTTCGCGTAGGGATCGATCAGCAGCTTGTTGCGGTTGAAGCGATGTCCTCGCTCCGGAGCGAACGGCCCGTCCACGCGGTACCCGTAGAGTTGCCCGGGCCGCACGTCGGGCAGATAGACATGGAAGACGCGATTCGTCCGCTCCGTCAGGGGGATGCGAATCGACTCCGTCTTCGCCCCCGGCTCGAACAGGCATAGCTCGACCGAAGTCGCGTGTTGCGAGAAGAGGGCGAAGTTTACGCCCTCGCCGTCCCAAGTGGCGCCGAGCGGGTGCGGCTTACCGGGCCGGGTCCGCATCAGTCCGAACGCCGCGAGACGCGGAAGACGTGAGCCACACGGTCCGATGGATCGAGCCGCACGTAATTGCGGGATCCGCGCCACGTGTACCGCGCTCCGCTCAACAAGTCCGCGACCTCGTACGCCTCGTTCTCCCCGATGCCCATGCGATGGATGGGCATGTGAATCATGGTCTCGTGCATGTGGAACGGATCGAGGTTCACCACGACCACGATCTCGTTGCCCGGCGCGTGCTTCCGGTAAGCGAGGATGCCCTCGTACTCCGAGTGCAAGAACTCGAGATTGCCGAGCTCCTGCAATGCGGGGTTCTCGCGCCGGATGCGGTTGAGCTTGCCGATGTCCTGCTTGATGTTGTTGGGCGCGTTGTAGTCCCGCTGCCGGATCTGGTACTTCTCCGAATCGAGGTACTCCTCGCTGCCGTGGCGCACGGGGACGTTCTCGCAGAGCTCGTAGCCGCTGTAGATGCCGTAAGACGGCGAGAGCGTCGCCGCGAGCACGAGGCGGATGCGGAACGCCGGGCGCCCGCCCGTTTGCAGGTATTCGTGCAGAATGTCGGGCGTGTTCGCGAAGAAGTTCGGCCGGAAGTAGGAGAGCATCTCCGGCTGCGTGAGCTCGGTCAGGTACTCCTTGAGCTCCCACGCGGAGTTCTTCCACGTGAAGTACGTGTAGCTCTGGTTGAACCCGAGCTTGGCGAGCCCCTTCATCCGATTCGGACGCGTGAACGACTCGGAGAGGAAGAACACCTCGGGATGCCGCTCGTTGATCTCGCGCAGCACCCACTCCCAGAACGCGAACGGCTTCGTGTGCGGATTGTCGACGCGGAAAACGCGCACGCCCCGCGCAATCCAGAAGAGCAGGACGTCGCGGCACGCCTCCCAGAGCGCCTTGCGATCGTCGCACCAGAAGTTCAGCGGGTAGATGTCCTCGTACTTCTTGGGCGGGTTCTCCGCGTAGCGAATGCTGCCGTCCGTGCGCACGTGGAACCAGTCGGGGTGCTCGCGCACCCACGGGTGGTCCGGAGCGCACTGGAGCGCGTAGTCGAGCGCGATCTCCATGCCGAACTCGCGCGCGCTTCTGACGAGCAGCTCGAAATCCTCCAGCGTACCGAGCTCCGGGTGCACCGCCGTGTGTCCGCCATACTTCGAGCCGATTGCCCAGGGGCTGCCCACGTCGCCGCGCTCGGCGGTGCGGGAGTTGTTGCGCCCCTTGCGCTTGTGTTCGCCAATGGGGTGAATCGGCGGCAGATAGATGATGTCGAAACCGAGCGCCGCGAGCTCGGGCAGGCGCTGGATCGTGTCGCGGAACGTGCCGTGCTTTCCGGGAATGGGCGACTGCGACCGGGGAAAGAGCTCGTACCAGGCCGAGAACGTCGCCTCCGGGCGATCGACGATCAGCTCGTAGAGCGGGCTGCGCGTCAGCTCGTTCGGCGTGAGCGGCCCGGCCAACAGCGATCGGAGCTCCTCCGAGAGCACCGCGGCGAGTCGCTCGTCGAGGCTCGCGCGGTAATCGCGCAGCTTCTGGGCGGCGGGGAGCACGCGACTCTTGATCTCGGGCGGCAGCTCGGCCGCGTAGCGCTCGATCAGCACGGCGCCTTCGATGAGCTCGGGGCGCACGTCCTGACCGGCATTCAGCCGCTTCTCGAGATCGCTCCGAAACGTGCCGAAATGGTCGGGCCAGGCCTCGATCGCGTACGTGAATCGCCCGAGCCGATGGGCGGGGACCGAGCGGACCCAGCGGCCGGGATCGACGGGGAACACGAGGGGGGACGTTGGAACGGTTCGTTCTCCG
>QGUH01000340.1 GCA_003242355.1 Pseudomonadota bacterium | reverse complement strand
CAGCTCGCGGACCTGAACCGGAACGTTTCCGCACGAGAGCCCGCCGGTGCAGGCGATTTCGATCCTGAGCGCGAGGGGTTGATGGGCGACGGCGGTGCCGGCGGTGTGCACGCGGCTGATCGCGGCATCGGGCAGCGAAGCATCGCCGATCGCCACGGTGTGCACGGGAATGCCGAGGTCGCGGAGCACGCGCCCGAGCTCGGCATCCCCCTCGTCCGGACCGGGTCGCGTGAGGCGCCCATCGCTGACGACGACGACCGCGGCGGGCCGCTCGCCGGGCGCGCGCGCGAGCGCGGCAAGTGCCGCCATGAGGTCGCTGTCGTCGCCGCGCGGCGGGCTCGGCCCTTCGAGCGACAAGGGTGCGGGCTCGCCATCCGCGAAGCCGAGCACGGTGACGCGGGCGTTCGAAAACCGCTCGCGCACGGCGCGCGCTGCGGCCCGCGCCCGCGCCTCGCGCGTCGAGCCGTCGTCGGGGAGAAGGAGGCGGCGCGAACGATCCACGAGCACGATCACGCGCGCGCCGACCGAGCTCACCTCGGCCTCGACGCGCGCGGGACGCATCAGGGCGAGGAACAAGAAGACGAGCGCGAGCGCGCCGCTCAGCACGATCGGGAGCGCGCGCGTTCGGCGTGACCTGAGCTCGACGACGAGCAGCACGACCCAAATGCCGAGCACGACGCCTACCGCGACGAGTGCGGCCGCGCTCAGGTCCTCGGCGAGCGCCCAACGAGAAGACATCAGCGTCTGAGGCCCGCCCGGCGTCGCATGAGCCAGGGAGCGTGCACCTGGTCGTCCTTGTAGTCGGAACAGAGCACGTACATCGCGATGTTCACGGCCAGCCGCACCGCTTGCTCGCGATGAGCGTAACCGCCAGCGACGTCGAACGCCCACGATTCGCCGCCACGCGCGAGCGCGCCGAGCAAGTCGAGGTCGAGAAACACCGCTTGCGCCGCCTTGCCCCGCACGATGGCTTCGACGGAACCGCTGCCGATGGCACGGCCGACGGGACGATCGATGATGTAGAAGGTCTTGAAGAGCACGTGCGAGGGATCGAGCCGCACCGGTGGCGATTCCGGAAGCACCCGAGAAAGCTCGCGGCGCGCCGAGCGCCCGAAGGCGCCACTCTCGGGATCCGAGTCGTCCACGACGAGCACCCCGCCGAGCGCGAAGAAGCGCGACAGGCCGCGGAGCTCCGACGCGCTCAGCGTCCCCACGTCCGCGCTCCCCGCCCAAATCGCGAACGGCTCCGCGCACAAATCCGGACGATCCGCCGCGACGCGGCTCACCACCAAACGTGCCGGGGCGCTCGTGCGCCGCACGAGCTCCCACGACCAGCGAGACGCTCCGGACTCTCGGCCTTCGAGCGCCTGGCGCGCGCCAGCGACGAGGAGCCGCGGGTTGAAGGCGCCCGCCTCGCCGAAAGCCAACGCCGACCCGGTCGAGAGCAAGGCTGCGCCGACTGCTCCGGCTTTGAGAACGACACGCCGAGAAGGAACCATCACTGTACGTCCTCGATGCGCCAGACGCCGAGCTCGCGACGGAGCTTCACCACGTGGCCGCCCGCGAGCTCGACTTCTGCGCGATCTCCCTGCAGGCGCACGTCGAGCGTCTCCGGGTCTTCGAGCCCCCGCACCAGCGCGTCGAGATCCCTCTCGAGCGCACTCTGCATCTCGGACGAAAGCAGGCGCACGAATGCAGCATAGCTTCGCCGCGAAAGCGCGCGGCGGAGCGCGCCGAGCGCTTCCTGCGGGGTGCGCGCAGCCGCGGGCAGCGCGTCCACGGAGCCGATGCGAAAGACGCCCTCTTCGAGCTCGAGCACCGCGCGTTCTCCGTCGTCGTAAGGAATCGTGGCGATCGCCTCGATCTCGACGCTGCCCTTCTCGAGGGCTTCGGCGCTCTTTCGGAGCTCCACGCGCGCGTCCTGCACCAGACGCCGGGTCCCGCGAAGACCGAGATCTCGCTGCGAACGCTTCGACAGCAGCGCGTACAGGGCGTCGGCGTCCCCCCGTCGCGCAGCGTCGACGTACGCCCGTACCGTAGCCGACGGGTCCGCCACGCGCGGCTGCGCGCACCCCGCGGCCAGAAGCCCCGAGACGACGAGGGCGGCGGCGCAAGTGCCTTGCATGCACCGACGCTACCATCACCGCGACGAGCGCGCCGTCGTCGGAAGCGGGTCGTGTGCGCATCGACCAGCGGGGCCTTTACTTCGCGTCCGGCAGACGCAACACTCGACGAAGCCGTCCTGCCGATGAACGCGCTCCCCGAGACCGCTCCGGACCCCGCCCCACTCGCCCGCCGGGTTCGTGACACCCGCCGCTTCCTCGCCGGTGCTGCCGTCGTCACCGTCGCGGGCATCACCCTGGTCGTTCAAGACGAAACGGGGCTCGGACGCTGGCTCGTCGTCTTCGGCATGATCGCCCTCGTCGTCGGCCTGCACCGGTTCGGCCGCCTCGGCCCCGACCCCGAGGAACCCTCGCCCCCCGCCGCTCGAGACGAGGCCGACTAACCAGAAGCGGTCCTCACGCCGACGTCGGCTCCCACGAGCGGAAGCCCCCGCGACGAGCGCGAGGCAGGCGAGAGCTCAACCTCGGCCACTTCGCCGGCGTGCTCCGCGGCTCCTTGGGCCGTTCTCGGCGCGAAGGGGCCAGGAGTGCGTCACGGAAACGGCGCGTTGCTTCGCTGTGCGAGTCCGACCCTAAAACGGGGCCCAGCTCCCGAAACGAACGCCTCTCGCAATTCACTCCAGCCGTCACTTCTCGCGAGCGAAGCGAGCCCGCGACGAGCGCAGCGAGTCGCGTCGGGGTGCACGAGGGGCGGTGAGCCCCTCGTGGAGGATTCCGGTGGGGGCGGGCGGGCGGAGACAAGTCCCGCGACGCCATGGGCCGTGTGCCCCACGCAGACGTCCCAATCAGGTCTCGCTCCGAAGCACTGCGACGCCTGCGTTCTTGCCGAGGTCGGAAACCGTGACGTAGGCGAGACCGAACTCGCGCCCGGTGATCTCGAGCTCGGCCGTGAGCGGTGTCGCGGCGCCCTTGGAGGCAAAGCCCTGATCCCGCACGGCCTTCGCGTTGACGTCCGGGACGATCGGTGTGCCGTAGGCGTCGGCATCGACGACCACGAACACGTAGACGAGGGGCTCCTTCTCGCGCTCCTTGAGCGCCGACCGAATGTGGCTGCGCAACTGGTTTTCGAGCCGGTAGGCGTACGCCGACCAGGACCAGCCGGTGACGTAGAGCCCGAGCACTTTGCCCTCGTCGTTGCGCACCGGCGCCGCCGCGACCCACTGCCCGTCCTTGCGGCCACGCACCCCGGCGACTTCGGCCATCTCGCCCCGCGTCTCGACGTACGCGCCGGAGACTGCGCGCTGGAGCTCCGGGAAAGGCCCGAACACGTTCTTTCCCGCCAGGCCGTCGTGATCCAAGTCGCTGCGGATCACCGTGCCTTCGAGGTCGACGAGCGCGAAGAACGTGCTCTTCGCGATCCGGAGGTCTTGGATCTTCGAGCGTGTCTTGTCGAGCGTCTCCCGTGCGACGGCGGCATCCTCGAAGCTGCCCGCCTCGAAGTAGGCCTTGAGCAGCGCCGCGCCCTTGGGCAGCCCCGTTCGCACCTCCTCGACATCGGTGCGCGCGGCTTTCGCGAGCAGGGTGACCCCTTCCACCGCGCGCTCGGCGCTGACCGCGCTCGTTCGACGGCACGCAACGAACGGCAGTCCCCCGAAGAGCGCGGCCGAGGCGACGGCGCCCGAACGCAGGAGCTCGCGCCTACCGAGTTTGGCTGCGTCCGGCATCACACGCTTTCGAGCACGGCATCCACGTGTCCGGGCACCCGCACCGCGCGCCAGACCTGCCGCACCTTGCCGGAGCGATCTACGAGGAACGTGCTCCGCTCGATACCCATGTACTCCCGACCGTAGTTCTTCTTCTTCACCCAGACACCATACGCCTTGGCCAGGGTCTTCTCGGGATCGGAGAGGAGCGGAAACGTGAGCCCGTACTTCTTCTTGAAGCGCGCGTGGCTCTCGAGGCCGTCGGGGCTCACGCCGATGACGCGTACCCCCTTGGCCGCGAAGCGGGGCAGCGCGTCGCGGAAGCCGCAAGCCTCGAGCGTGCAGCCGGGAGTGTCGTCTTTCGGGTAGAAGTAGAGGACGTAGGGAGCGCCGCGCAACGACTCCGACGAGACGACGTTGCCCGCGTCGTCCTTGAGCACGAAGCTCGGCGCGCTCGAACCGACGTCGATCGTCACGCTCGCGCCGTCTCCGTTTTGCGCGGCGGTGCTCGCCGGCTTCTTGCTGGGCTTCACGGGAAGGACGCGCACGGTCTCGGCGCTCGTGCGCGCGCTGCCGGACCGCCCCCGCGTACTACGCGCAGGGGTACGCGAAGCGATCCGTGCAGCGGTCTTCGCTGCAGCGCGTGTCGCCGTGACGGAGCGCTCGCGACGCGTCGTCTCCTGGGTCGTCTCGGCAATCTTCGAACGCGCGGCGGGTTTCGCCACCTTCCGAGCGCGTGTGCTGCCAGCCTTCGCCGCGGCACGAGCCGCGCTCGCGGCGCGAGGCTTCGTGAGCGCGCGGGGCGCTGCTTTCTTGGCCTTCTTACTCGCCATGGATCTCCTCGTCTGCCCGCGGTGCGGCGGGCCGGGCGAGGGTATCACCGCCGGGCCCGCTTCTCGCGCGTGTCCCCGGGTGCCGTTCGGCTAAAGTCCGGGCCACTGATTCGAAAGGCGCGCGATGCTCGACCTCCCCGATCCTGGCCTGTATCGAACCACCCAACCCATGCCCGGGCACGAAGCCGAGTTCCCAGCCGGCGTTCTCGTCTACATCGGGCAGTCCAAAAACGGTGGTGGCAAGTTCGTCGTCCGGCCGTCGGACAACCGACGGAATCGCTGGTACTGGCGTGAGCCGACGACGCCCCTCCGCTCTCCGACCTGGGCGAAGACGCTCAAGCCCCTTCCCTCGGAAGGCTTCTACACGTTGCCCGAAACCGTGGAGTTCGAGGGTGGCGGACGCTGGGTCAAGAATGCGATCGTCGAGCTCGGATACAACGGCTCGGGCCAGGGCATTCTGTTCGTCGGAGAGTGGCGCGAAGACGGCACCGAGAACGCGCTCTACTTCAGCGACCGCGGCCTCTTGATTTCGGACGAGATGCTCGAGCGCCTCGTCTGGGCCCCCATCCTCCCCGTGCGCAACGGCGAAAAGGGCTGAAATCGGCATAGGGGCCCGAGGTAATCCCTCGGGACCCCTGCCACACCACCCGGCATGCGGGTCCGCACCGGGCGGTTCGAAGAGTTGAGGTCACGCGGCGAGCCGGGGGACCCCCAGCTCGTCGA
>QGUH01000339.1 GCA_003242355.1 Pseudomonadota bacterium | reverse complement strand
CCGCTGGGATCTGCGAAGACGGCGCCACGCCCTCCTCGCAGCCGCCACTCGCGCTCGATGCGCCCGTCGAAGCCACGCCGCTCGGCTTGCCGCACCGCTACTTCTTCGTGTCCAAAGAGGGCTCGTTCGGATATCGAGAGCTCGAGACCGCCGAGGCCGGCGCGCCGGACGTGCAATATCAGCCCGGCTTCGGCGTGGCGATCACGCGGGTCTCGCCGAAGAAGGAGACGGGCGATCCGTTCGGCCTCACGAGTCGAGGCTTTTGGGTCCCGATGCGCGATCTGCACGCGGCGCCCGCGGTCGAGTTCCGCGGCGTGTCGTTCTCCGGCGCGCTCGGCTGGGTGCGGCGTGACGGCACTCCGGTGTATTCGGCGCCGGGGCGGCGAAAACCAGGGACGAGCCTGGCGCGGCACACGGTGGTCGGCATCCAGGAGGTGCGCGAGCACCAGAAAAAGCGCTACCTCCGCGTCGACGAGAAGGAGTGGCTCCTCGCCGACGACGTGATCGAGCCGCGCATCGACTCGCCGCCGCCCGAGATCCGGCCCGGTGAGCGCTGGATCGACGTCGACCTTTCACGGCAGACGCTCGTCGTGCACATGGGCGATCGCCCCGTGTACGCGACGCTCGTTTCGACGGGGAGCGGCCCGGTGGGCACGCCGTCAGCGACGCCGAAGGGCACCTACCGCATCTGGGTAAAGCTCGAAACGAGCGACATGGACAACCTCGAGGACGTCGAGGCGCGCGCGAACTACGCGATCGAAGCCGTCCCCTGGGTGATGTTCTTCCACCAGGGGTACGGCCTGCACGGCACGTTCTGGCACGATCGCTTCGGAGAAACCCGAAGCCACGGCTGCGTGAACCTGTCACCGCGCGATGCAGAGCGCGTGTTCCACTGGACCAGCCCGAAGCTGTATCCCGGGTGGAGCGCGGTCCATCCAACGGCGCACGAACCGGGCACCCTCGTGCGCATCCGCTAGAACGCCGACCAGCGCGACTGGTCGGCGCGTTCTAGCCTGGTTCCGTAGGCGCGACCCACGCCGTCCCGCCGCCGAAACGAGCCCGGCGGGCGGGACGACGACGCTCGCGCCTCACTCGGCAGCGGCTCTCAGACCTTGCCCTGGAGCAAGTACGCGATGAGGAACGCGAACAGAACGAGAGACTCGATCAGCGCCAGACCGAGAATCATCGGCGTCTGAATCCGCGGTGCGGCGCTCGGATTGCGGCTGATGCCTTCGAGTGCTGCCGCAGCGGCGCGCCCCTGACCGAGCCCGCCGCCGATCACCGCGAGACCGATCGCGATGGCGGCACCGAGCGCGGCCATGGCCTGTGCCGAAGAACCGCCACCCGCAGCGGCGCCTTCCTGGGCAAACGCCGTCGACGACACGAGCAAGCTCACGGCGAGCGTGGGGAGAACAAGCTTAAATTTGGACATCATGCATCGGCTCCTTCCGGCACGTTTGCGACCGGCCTCTTAGTTCTTTTTCGAGCCTCCCGCCACCGGTTTTCGACGCCACGCGGTCAATGCGCGGCGTGCGCGTGCTCATCGTGTCCTTCGGTCGCGAGCGCGATGTAGATGCACGTGAGCAGCGTGAAAACCAACGTCTGCACGACCACCACGAGGGTGCCGAGCAGCATCACGGGGATTGGCAGAAATAGGGCAATCATGCCCAGGAACAGCCCCAGCATCACGTGATCGGCGGCCATGTTGACCATCAAACGAATGGCCAACGTCACCGGCCGGATACACAGCGAGAGGACTTCCAGCGGAAACATGAGCGGCGCGAGCCACCAGACCGGCCCGGCGAGATGTTTCAGGTACGCGGTGCCCTGGGCCATGAAGCCGTAGACGTTGAACAGCAGGAACACGACGAGGGCGGAGCCCAGCGTGATGTTCAGGCTGCTGGTGGCGACGGGCATGCCCGGAACGAGCGCCATCACGTTCGAGAAGAACACGAACAACGCAGCCGTTCCGACCACCGGGAAGTACTTCTTCGCGCGCTCGGGACCCATCACGCTCTTCGCGAGGTCGTAGAAGTACGACAGAAACGCCTCCATGAACGTGCGGAGCGTGAGACGCTCCTCGGGGATGATCGCTTCGTCGACGTTGCGCAGGCGCGCGCGCACGCGGAGCCCCATGACGACGAGCAGCAACGCGACGAACACGGCCGCGAAGATCGGCTCGAAGCTCTGCCAGGTCGGCTCGTGACCGCCGATCACCGATTGCCCGAGCGCGTGCGCGTTGTGCTCGAGCGTGTCGCGCATGTGCGCGAGCAGGAACGTCAACCAACTCGAATGCTCGGGCACGACTCAGCCCTCCTCGTGAACGGGAGCCCCCGTCCGGAACTGCGACAAGACGATGCCGAGCGGCAGAGCCAGGTAGCCCAGCGCGAGCGGAAGCACCTCCGCCCAGCCGTTCTTCACGAGCAGGCCGAGCAAGGCGAAGAGCGCCACGAGCTTGAGCGCGGCCAGGGCCAGCCACGGCGGGCGACGCCCGGCGCTCGCCGCGCCGAGGAACGCACGCACGGTCCGCGCAACGGCCCAGAGGTTCGCCACGGCCAACCCTGCGCCGATGCCCACGCTCACCACTCCCAGGGCACCGAAGAGAAGGGGTGAGAGCAGCGTGAGCAGGGCGCCCACGACGGCCACCGACCAGAGAGAGCTTTCGACCGTAGCTCCCGCGTCCTCGTTCATGGGTTCGCTAGTCATCGTCGAACTTCTTTCGCTCCTCGCGCTCTTTCCTCTCCAGGTCTTCGAGCTCGCGGTTGGCACGCTTGAGCGCCCGATAGATGGCCCGACCAGCGGCAGCAACCCCGTAGGCGAGCCCGATGACGGTCAGCCAGGGAGTGGTCGAGAGCTTCTCGTCGAGCCAGGCTCCGCCGAAGAGGCCGAGCGCGATGCTGAGCACGACCTCGAGACCGACCGTGCCCGGTCCCGCCAGACCTTTCCAGTTTTGCTGCACATTCCTCGCGGGAGCGGCGGGGCATTAGCATGTGCTTCCGGGTTCGGTCAACGCGGGCGCGGGCTTTGCTATCGTCCTCTCCATGATCCGCCGCGTGTCCTCGGCGCTGATGCTGCTTTCGCCTTCGTTGCTCATCGCATTGCCGTCCTGGGCACAGCCCGCGCCCAGCCCGACGGCACCGGCGCCGTCGCCCACTGCAGCGCCCCAAGCTCCCCCCGCGCCAACGCCTTCCCCATCGGCGGCGCCCACGCCTCCGGCGCCGCCGCCCGCGGGTTCGACGGCGCAGCCACCGGGACCGTCGGCGGCTCCGTCTCCGACGCCCCCCTCCGACGCAGCAACCGAAGCGGCCCCGCCCGCGAACGCGCCTCCGGCGGAGCCGCTTCCCCCGCCCGCCTACTACACGGAACCGAGCAGCCCTCGCACGGCGCCCGCTCCCCCCGGGCCGCCCGGTCCGCCGCTACGCCTCGTGTGGGAGCCGCCGCCGCCTCCCGAGCCGCGTCACGTGGCGCCGCGCACTGCGCTTTGGGCGGGCGCGCGCGCCGGCTGGTTCTTCCCATTCGGCAACCTGTTCGCGCAAGGCATCCCGGCCGGGCCCTTCCTCGCCCGTGAGGGCGTGCCGTGGAGCGACTACTCCGCTTCGGGGCCACTGTTCGAGGTGGACGTCGGCGTGCGCCTCGCGCGGAGCTACACGCTCTTCGCGCTCTGGGAGCGCGCCCAGCTGGGCTCCGGCTCGAGCACCGCTCTCGGAAAGCCGGACGGCGGTAGCTCCGATTTCTGGGGGATCGGCCTGCGCGCGAGCTCGGACCCGAACGAGATCGGATTTTTGACCGAGATCGCGCTCGGCTACCGGCGCGCCCGGGCGGATTTCGAGGATGGCTCGGCGCTCGAGCTCACGGATGCCGTATTCGAGGCGCGCCTCGGCGTCGGCGTCGACATCCGCATCAACCCGTACCTCTCGTTGTCACCGATGGCCACGCTGGGTGTCGGTTCGTTCGGAGACGTGGAGTACGTCAGCGCCTCCGGCGTGGGGACGGATTTGATCGGGCCGCTCGACGATCAAGACGCGCACGGCTGGTTCACGCTCGCGCTCGGCGCCCACTTCGACCTTCTCGGACACCGCTGATCGCGGATCCGACGCGGCGCTACCGAGCCTCGTCCTCGAGCACGGCTTCGAGCACGGGTCGCAACGCGGCCATGGCACGGCTTCGGTGGCTCACGGCGTTCTTCTCCGCCGACGAAAGCTCGGCGAACGTGCGCCCGCCGAAACCCTCGGGCACGAACAGCGGGTCGTAACCGAACCCATGCGTGCCCCGCGGCGCCTCGGCGATGACTCCGACGCAGGTGCCCTCGACCGTCCGCACCCCGCGCTTCGGATCCGCGAGGGCGAGCACGCATCGGAAGCGCGCGGCGCGCGCGTGAACGGGGACGCTTGCGAGCTCACGGAGCAAGGCGGCGTTGTTTTCGGCGTCCGTCGCGTGATCGTGAGCGAAGCGCGCCGAGCGCACGCCGGGCCGATTGCCGAGAGCGCGCACTTCGAGCCCGCTGTCGTCGGCGAGCGCGAGCTCTCCCGTGGCGGCGCACACCGCCTTGGCCTTGAGGATCGCGTTCTCTTCGAACGTCTCCCCCGTTTCCTCCACGGCGAACGGCCTGCCCAAGGCTTCCGCGACGCCCACCACGCGCACGGGCAAGTCGCGGAGCAGCGTGCGCAGCTCCGAGAGCTTTCCCTCGTTCTGACTCGCGAGCACGATCGTCCGCAGCATCGGTGCCCGCTCTAGCACGCGGCGGGCTCCGTTCGTTGCCCACGCGTTCGTACCCGGCGACGGCACGAACGGCCGGGGCGTCGCCGAGGCACCGAAGTCGGCGCACGCGGCAGACGGACACAGAAACGCTCACGTCCCCACACCCGCACGACGACTTCCGTCGCCCCGATCGAACGACGCCTTCACCTCGCGTCGTGCCGCTATGCTTCGGGGATCGGGAGACCAGGTCGAGGGTCCGTCCCGAAGAGCCGCGATGTTTCTCCCTCCGCGCCGACACCATTTCCTCGTGCTCTCCTGCATCGCAATCGCGAGCGCCTGCTCGCCTTCGCCGACTGCCCGCTTCGGCACCGGGCTCTCCCGCGTTCCCGCGAGCCCCGAGGTTCTGCGCGACGAGCGCGCCCAGTTCGCGCTCGTCAATCGAGAAAGAAAGCGGCACGGCTTGCCCCCGCTCGCGTACGACGAGCGGCTCGCCGAGATCGCACGCCACCACTCCGCCGACATGCGCGATCACCGCTTCTTCGCGCACGAGTCGCCGACGACCGGTTCGCTCGAAGATCGTCTGAACGCGGCCGGGTACCTCTTCCTCGCCGCCCGGGAGAACCTCT